>JAFDAM010000088.1 GCA_019313825.1 Deltaproteobacteria bacterium | reverse complement strand
CTCCAATATGTTTTTGGAGAACAATATACACAAAAATATTGGACAGGGAAATAATTGCTGAAGACATTTCCGCCTAAAGGCGAAGGTTTATACCCTGCCCCATGGAAATTAAAAGCGAAGCTTTATTCCTAGAGTTGTAACACGGGAATTTTGAAATAGATTAAGTTAATAGAGAGATATTGGTTTATAGCTATTCGGTTTTATCAACATGAAGATGAACACAGCGGGAATGGAACCCGGGCAACAGGTGTGAATGCTTTAACCGATTCCGATCGGTGATTATTAGCCAAGCATTATAAAGAAAGATGGGTTTAGCTTGCAAGGAAAAAGTCAAGATTGTATGGAAAACTCTAATTTTTGCCAGTAATGTCCGGTCAGGATTTTGTATTAATGACATCTGTATTCTAAAGATGGCCGGTGGGGGTCTCTTTTCAATGGCGAACGGGTTAGAAGCAAAACTTTTATAAAAGGCGCCTGCCAGGCGGACGGAATGCTTCTCTGTTATTCAGCCTCGTTCAGACCGGATAATATTCGAGGAAGCCCCCCGTCCGCCTCCTCCGGCTTCATGCGAATGCACTGCACATAATGCAGTTCGACCATGAAAAGAGACCCTTACGGGCAAGCAACTTCCATACGCCGGCATTGCAAAATCCTAACCGGACATTACTGAATTTTTACAGCATAAAAATCATAGAGGATGGGTGATTAAGCATTAGGAGAAGGATAATTGCAATTATAAAACCACATCCTGGGCGTGGATTATTTATTCCTCCAAAACCTCTCTTATTGCTCCGGATATTTTTTTAAGGGTATAGGGCTTCTGTATAAATCCATCACAGCCGCGATCCATTATCTCTTTGGCCTGGCCGTCAATACTGTATCCGCTTGAAAGCAGGACCTTTACATCGGGATTGATCTCCTTCATCCTGTCATAGGTCTCTCCGCCTCCCAGGTCCGGCATCACCATATCAAGGAGAACCATGTCAATCTTGTCATGATTTTGCCTGTATAGCTCCAATGCCTCTTGACCACCCCTGGCCAGTAGGACCTCGTAGCCTAATTTTGGCAGAATTTGCTCACCAGCCTCAATAACCATATCTTCATCATCGACCAGAAGGATTGTCTCTCCACCCTTCAAAAACACACTGGTTGACTCTATTTCTTCTTTTACCGCTTTCGTTGTGGATGGAAGAAAGATGCTGAATGTCGTTCCATGCCCCTTTTCGGAATCAACATCGATATATCCGCTATGAGCCTTTACGATGCCATAGGCAGAAGCCAATCCGAGACCCGTACCCCTGGCAAGACCTTTTGTCGTAAAGAACGGCTCAAAGATGCGCTTCATGGTTTTTTTATCCATGCCAATACCCGTATCCCTAACAGTCAAAAGGACATAGTTTCCGGGCTTTGGTATATAAGGCCTGTCGGTCATATTCTCATGCGTGACATTCATCGTTTGAATAAAAAGATCCCCGCCATCGGGCATGGCATCGGCGGCATTTACAAACAGATTCATCAGTATCTGCTCGATCTGTCCCCGGTCTGCCTTTATCCCGAATAAATCCTCAGCAAGGTCATAATGAAACCTGATCTCCTTCTTGGCAGTGCCAAAGGTCTCAGAGACCTCTTTTACTAACTGGTTCAGACTGATAGGCCTGACGTCATATCTACCTTCCCTGGCATATCCAAGGAGCTGACCGGTTAGCTTGGCCCCGCTTTGAACCAATTTTTCAATGTTCTTTAGATGCTTGTAATGGGGATGATTAGAATCAGTATCAATAAGCGCTATTGAGGCGTTTCCCTGTATGCCCATAAGCAGGTTGTTGAAGTTGTGAGCTATGCCGGCGGCCAAGGTGCCGATGGCTTCCATCCTCTGGGCCTGTATAAGCTGAGCCTCAAGCCTCTTCTTTTCTTCTTCGGCATTTTTCCGCTCACTGATGTCACGCGCTATAATAAGAATGGCTGTTTCACCGGCAAATTCTATGAGACGGGCGCTTTCTTCAACCGGGACGATTGAACCGTCACGACGGAGAAGAGACTTCTCATAGACAATTTGTCCAAGTTTTTTTAAATCGTCAATTAGTCTCAATCTTTCATCGGGATTCTCCATAAGTACGTCTTCAGGCGACAACCGCATCATCTCTTCACGGCTGTATCCCAACTGATCACATGCCGCCCGGTTGACTGCCAAGGGCCGGCCATCAATGCTAAGGATAAAAATCGCGTCTGTTGCGCTCTCAAACAGGGTTCGATAGCGGATTTCAGATTTCCGCAGCGCCTCTGCTGACGCGGCGATCTCCTTTAAATATTTTGACTCTGTCTCAAGTTCGGCCCTCCTCTTCTGGGTCCTGAAAAGGACAACTCCCCCGGTACCAAAGAGCGCAATAACAAGCACTGAAAGACCGATCAGATTTATCGCGTGACTGTTAATGGGCCCTGAAATTTCATAATAGAGCATGGAGATACCGGTTGACCATAACTCGTTGCCAATATGAACAGGAGCGTATCCCACGAGTTTCGTTTCCTTTACGATTCTCTCTTTCTCCTCCCATGCAATATCGTAGATCTCGACACCTTCCTCTCCCCGGGTCATCTTTTTCAAAAATTTTTCATAATCCGCCCAATATTGCTCCGGTATAAATTTTTTCCACATTTTCAGGAGGTCCTCGCCTACCATCATGCAGTTAGGATGGCATAATGTTAATCCATCCTTATCCATCAGCCACGCATACCCTCTCTTGCCGACCTTGACCGGCTGAATAAATCTTTTTGAGAGGTTGTCCATGCTTACTGTCCATCCGATAATTCCCATAAACCTGTTTTTCCTAAATATCGGCTCCGCGATGAAGACAACGTTCTTGCCTGATTCATAATGAAACACCTCGCTGATAAAAGGCTTGTGTTCTTTCAGGAAATAGGCGATATCCGGCCGTTCAGGAAGATTTACCTCGGTTTTTCCTCCTATGTCCTCCTTTGATGGATACCTATGTAATATAATGCCATGGGAGTCCAGGAGATAGACGGCCTCAACCTCCTTTTTATGTAGATCATACACATCCTTCAATATTTCTCTATCGATGAAATGGTCCTCAAAGAACGGGTATTTCGCAACAGAATGCAGGGTCTCCATGTGCTTGATGATATATGCTTCAACGCTTCTTGCAGTTGATTTTGCAACATTTAACAAGTGCTCATAGGTATAGGAAACCATTGTCTTCTTAAAGGACTTATGCGATAGAAAGGCAAGGTATATGATAGTGATGATAATAACCGTACCAACCAGGGATATTGTTACCGACTTTGCGGAAAGTTTGACTGTTTTCATGGATTTCCTCGGATCATGAATGTCTTGTGTTTATTGATCGCCTAATAGCTACGCATAAATCATGCCAAAATAGTACAGAGAGAGATTATTTATTATTCTAACGAGTTAAGGGTTCGTAAGGAGAGACGTAAAGTGGTTTGCCAGACCTTTATCTGTCAAAATAATGACACTTCAGGATGAAATATAGAAGATAAATGGGTATGTATTACACTCCCTCTTCACGGCTGATGAGACATTATCAGACCCTATCAGGCGTCATTCAGAATCTCCCGGATCTTCCATGAGAGTTTTTTTACACTATAAGGCTTCTGTATAAATCCATTGGTACCGTTCAAAAGTGATGGCATATGATCTTTTCATATCAAAGGTTACGCCGGTCTTTTCAAGACGATATCTCAAAAAAAGTTCCACCTAAACATTGAAGTAGTCTGATTTTTAAGGGTTTACGCCCGGGAACGATTGCAGAAGGTCCCGGACTATGAGCGGGGGGAGCGACGACTGTGGCGTCAGCTCCTTTCAGTCGCGCAAAGCGCATAGCGCATAGCGTCTTTATTTTTTACTCCATGCTCTATGCCCTATGTTTACCCGCCGTCATTGTGGCGGGCCCTATGCGGTTTTACACATACGTCGCAAGGAGGAGCCATCGAAGGCAATCCCGATAGGAGCGGGACAGATGATGCCTTGATGGTGGATCAGGGAATGCTTCTCCGTTATTCAGCCTCGTTCAGACCGGATAATATCCGAGGAAGCCCCACGTCCGCCTCCTCAGGCTTCATGCGGATGCACTGCACATAATGCAGTTCGACCATGAAAAGAGACCCCCACCGGCCATTAACTTCCATATGACAGCATTGCAAAATCCTAACCGGACATTATTGTTCTTTACTGAAAGTTTTTTACTGACTTGAGGTTGTATCGGTCTATCTTGCGATACAGGTTTCTGAGACTGATCCCAATAATTTTTGCCGTCTTTGTTTTATTGCCGGCGCAAGAGGAAAGGGCATTTCTGATGTGTTCTTTTTCCATCTGCGCCAGGGTCTTTATTTTATACTGACGAGAGGACGCGTCCCGGATAGACAGATCATCAAGCTCTATGTCTTTGCCGGAAGACATAATGACAGCCACGTTAACAACATTTGCCAGCTCCCTGACGTTCCCGGGCCAGTCGTAGCTCCTCAACGCGGCAAGGGCCGAGCGGGAAAACCTTTTGTTGCTGCCTGTTTTTTTCAGGAAATAGTCGACTAAAAGCGGGATATCTCCTTTCCTCTTTCTAAGGGGAGGAAGGGAAATATTTATAACCTTCAGCCGGTAATAAAGGTCTTCACGAAAACGTCCCTCTTTGACCTCATTAAGAAGATTCAGGTTTGTGGCAGCGATTATCCTGGCATTGATCCGGCGTTCTTGTTCCGCGCCCAAACGACGGAATTTGTTTGTCTCTAAGAAGCGCAGGAGTTTTACCTGGAGTTGTGGATTAATATCACCCACTTCGTCCACAAAGAGCGTGCCGTTATTTGCAAGCTCTACGAGGCCCCTTTTCTGCTTGACGGCGCCTGTGAAGGCCCCTTTTTCATAACCGAAAAGCTCACTCTCCTGAAGTGTCTCAGGCAGGGCGCTGCAATGTACGACAATAAAAGAGTCGTCCCGTTGCAAAGTCTGGCGATGGATCTCATAGGCCAACAGATCCTTGCCGGTGCCGGTTTCTCCCTCGATAAACACCGTGGAATCGGAAGAGGCTACCTTTTTAACCAGACTCATCACCTCCTGCATCTTCTTGCTGCGGCCGATTATTTTATCGTAACTGGACCGGAGGCGCAATTCGTCCTTTAGATTAATATTGGCCTCCTGAAGCATCTTTTTCTCGTATGCCTTTTGAACCACCGCTTCCAACTCGATCAGTTTGCAGGGTTTGGTCAGATAGTCATAGGCCCCCAGTTTCATGGCGGATATTGCCGAATCCACCGTGCCGTGGCCCGTTATGATTATCACCTCGGTATTGTTGCCCTTATCCCTGATCTTTTTTAACAGCTTGATCCCGTCTATTCCGGGGAGCTTGATATCCACAATCGCAATGTCGTGGACCGTACTATCCAGGATGGAAAAGGCGTCTTCTGCATTCCCAAAGGAATCGACTATATCGCCCTTTCGAGAGAGCCTTTTGTGAAAAAGCCTACGCAGAGGCGCCTCGTCTTCGACTATGAGGATACGTTTGGTGTTGCCCATCAGGTTAATTCACCTTCATCTTTAATATCATTCCATTTATAAGGGACATTGACCGTCAATGTGGTTCCCGAGTCGGGATGGCTCTTGATTTCAATGGACCCCTTCAATTTTTCCATAATACTGTAACATATGGACAGTCCCAGACCTGTCCCTTTTCCCGGGGGCTTGGTAGTAAAAAAGGGATCAAAGACCTTCTTCAAGTGCTCATTGGGGATACCAATACCGTTATCCTTGAATTGGATCTGGATCATGTCATTGTCGACTCGTGATCTGACATGTATCGCGCCGCCCGGTTCCACAGCGTCAATAGCGTTCTTAAGGATGTTTAGAAAGACCTGCTGGATCTGAGACGGATCGGTTTCAACCATGGGGAGATCCGCTTCCAGGTCCTTGAATATCTTGATATAATCCATTTTGATGTCAGGTTCCACGAGTAAGATGGTCTTTTCGATGAGCGCATTGACCCTGGTGGGAACTAGCCCGAATTCCCCTTGCCGAGCAAAATTGAGCAGCCCCTGGGTGATCTCTTTACAGCGGTGGGCCTGTTCAACGATAATGGTGAGAGCATCCTTAAACTCATTGAGGTCCTTGGCTCCCACAGTTCTCATCTCGGTAATCAGGTCAAGCATCTCTTCCGCGTATCCAGCCACTGAGGCAATGGGGTTGTTAATCTCATGGGCCACGCCCGAGGCAAGCTCACCCACGGCGGCCAACTTGCTGGCCTGGATCACCTGCCTCTCCATCCTCTTTCGTTTTGCAATATCCCGACTGATGATGTGGAGCCCAAAGACTTTGTCACGGTTTCTGACAGCGTTGATGCTCAGTTCAACCGGAATCACGTCTCCTGAAGTATTGATGAGCTCCAGTTCATAGGGCTCAATTTCATCCTCATTGATGGCTTGTGCCAGTTTTTCCCTTAACTGGGGTCTTTTATCCGGAGGCAGGAAGCGGTCCAGAGAGGTCCCCTCAAGTTCTTCCCAGTCTATTTCCAGGGTTTTCAGGATCTTTATATTGGCGGAGACA
>JAFDAM010000157.1 GCA_019313825.1 Deltaproteobacteria bacterium | reverse complement strand
CTATGTAAAGGGATTTGAACCATGGGGATGGATCATTGGGACCGGCATATATGTGGAGGATGTTCGAGCAGAGATTGCCTCTATTACACGGAGAATGATCCTGATCTTTTTTGGAATATTGGCCATTATCTTTTTGCTCTCCCTCTACACCATCTGGCAGACGTTCAAAGCGGAGGGCCAGCGCAAAGAGGCCGAAAATGAGCTCCTGAAGAGTGAGAAGATGTTCAGGACACTCGGTGAGGATGCCCCCTTTGGCATTACTATGCTGGATTCCGATCTCCGTTTTGAGTATCTAAACCCGAAGTTTACGGAGATCTTTGGTTATACTAAGGAGGATCTCCCTGATAAGGAGCTCTGGTTTGAAAAGGCCTATCCTGATGAATCCTACAGAGAAAAGGTTATTGACACCTGGCGGGGGGATCTGGTCGAAGATGTTGGTGTGGAAGAGATCAAACCAAGGGTATTTACAGTAAGATGCAAAGATGGCCAGGACAAAATAATTCATTTCAGGGCTGTGGCCTTAGAAGATGGGAGACAACTCCTGACCTATGAGGACATAACCAAAAAAACTAAAATGGAAAAAGCGCTAAAAGAAAGTGAGCGGAAATATATCAACCTTTATGAAAAATCCAAGAGGGCGGAAGCCCTTTACCGTTCTCTGCTCGACTCTTCAGCAGATGCCATTATCACCTACGATCTTGAGGGAAAGGCCCGATTCGTAAATCCTGCATTTACACGCATCTTTGGATGGACCATGGAGGAGGTGGAAGGAGGACGAATACCCTTTATGCCCGAATCTGAAAGGGAAAAAACCATGGCCATTATTCATGATCTTGTTGAACATGGAAAACCATGCCACGCTTTTAGAACAAAACGATCCACAAAGGCTGGATACCTGTTAGATATCAGCATCAGCGCTTCCCGTTATGATGACCATGAAGGTAATGCCGCCGGATTACTCGTTATCCTTCGGGATATCTCTGAGAGAAAGAGTCTTGAAGCTCAGCTTCAACATGCCCAGAGAATGGAGTCCATAGGCACCTTGGCAGGAGGAGTTGCCCACGACTTCAACAACCTGCTCATGGGAACGCATCTTTGATACTTCTGAACAAAGATTCTGACCATCCCGATTACAAAAAGATCAAGAACATCGAAAAGCAGGTTCAGAGAGGGGCAAGTCTTACTAAACAGCTATTAGGGTTTGCGAGGGGCGGAAAGTATGAAGTCATGCCCACAAACCTAAATGAAATAATCAGGGCGAGTGCCAAGATGTTTGCCCGCACAAAGAAAGAGGTAACCATTAGCTCAAAATATCAAGAAAAGATCTGGGCAGTAGAGGCGGATCAGGGACAGATTGAGCAGGTGCTGTTAAATCTGTTTGTTAATGCATGGCAAGCAATGTCCGGGGGAGGGGAGCTTTTTATTGAAACGGAAAATCTTGTGCTCAACGCTGACAATGTGAAATCCTTGGAGATTAAGCCGGGACGATATGTAAAGATATCCGTGTCTGACACAGGAGTCGGTATGGATGCCAGCATCCGGGAAAGGATATTTGACCCCTTCTTCACCACCAGGGAGGTGGGCAAGGGAACGGGGCTCGGACTTGCCTCTTCCTACGGAATCATAAGGAATCATGGCGGCATTATTGACGTTAAGAGTGAAAAAGGAAAAGGAAGCAAATTTGACATTTATCTGCCTGCCGTTGAGTCAGTAGTCATAGATCAGAGATCAGAGGTCAGTGAGAGTGTTAAACCAGGGACTGAGACCATCCTTCTTGTTGATGATGAGGAAATAATCATTGAAGTGAGCCCAGAAATGTTGACTGAGTTAGGCTATGACGTCCTTACAGCGAGAAGCGGAGATGAGGCATTGGAGCAATACAGAATAAATAAAGACAAAATTGATTTGGTTATCCTCGATATGATTATGCCCGGCATGGGGGGCGGAGAGACCTATGACAGACTTAAGCAGATCGACCCGAAAATAACGGTGCTTCTATCGAGCGGCTGCAGTATAGATGGCCAGGCAACCGAGATATTGAAACGCGGCTGTAATGGATTCATCCAGAAGCCGTTTAACATCGAGGTCTTGTCAAAAAAGATAAGAGAGATCCTGAACAATCATCAGAATGTAAGTGTCTAAAGTTAAAAGAAGCAATCCACACCATTAGACATCTAAGCCCTTTCAAACATCCCGCTGGTCGGGAAACCTCTTAACGCCTGCAACGGAGATTACCGCATGCTTGCCAACCTGGAAGGCCAGATTGAAAGAATAACCTACACCAATGAGGAAAACGGTTTTACCATCGCCAAGTTGAAGGT
>JAFDAM010000024.1 GCA_019313825.1 Deltaproteobacteria bacterium | reverse complement strand
TCAACTGTTTGTACTCTTTTTATAACAACATGATGGGGAATTTGTCCACCTTAAAATGCGTTTTTTTATTAATTATTTCAAATAAATACGCCTTCATGGATAAACACTAGCTAAAATTGAGGGGAAAATTTAAATTACTTTCATTCATGGGGTATTATGAATAAGGAGGGAGATTATAACAACTGCAATTCTTTACCTATCGGCAACCACATCTCGAATAATATCCAGTGCTTCCTCTACCTGATGCGCCTTGCTACGATACTTGGTGCAAAATGCAGGTACTAAATGAGGAATCTTTCAGGTGCAGGACGCGTACTTTCCCGTACGTGCCCTTTTTATTCTTACAACATATAGAATAACGATTTGAATCATCACTATAAATTAATTCAATCCCGGGCATATTTTTCTTGACAGGGGATTCCAATGGATCTACAAAAAGACTAAAATCTGATACAAAGTTTCAATATTAAATACACATCTTTAATCTATTCATAAATACGTCTTTTAGGGAAATAAGTTCTCTGTTATATGATTATTAATTATTTACCCCAAACAAAACAATGCGTAGCCTGATTATTGTTAATTAAACTAATAACATACATCATTTTCTATTATCCTAAATCACATTCAGTTCACTTATCACTATTATAAAGCTCGATCTTTGATAGTGATGGTCTTTGTTTTTAATCTATTATCCGGGAGGGGAGCGTGGAGACGGAATTGTTCGACAGCAACACCAAAAGATACGAGCTTGCATTCGAAAGCAGGACATTGCCCTATATCCTTGAATCCAGGGCCCAGGAACTGGGGGACAAGGTATTCTTTATGTTCCAGGATCAGAAGGTAACCTATAAAGAGTTGGATACAAACGTAAACAGGGTTGCTAATTCTCTTACGGATATGGGTGTAAAAAAAGGCGCCAATATATGCTTTATGATGAAAAATTCCATTGAATTTATCTATGCCTGGTTTGCCCTGGGTAAGATAGGCGCCGTTATGGTTCCCATAAACCCCACTCTGAGGGGAAATCTGCTCCAGTATATTATTAATAATTCGGACGCCACACTCATGATCGTGGATAACGACCTCCTGGATCGAGTCAAGCTGATAGAGGGCGACATAGAAAAGGTAAGCAACATTATAGTAGTAAAGGAGAAACTCGACCTGGATGAAGACGTCAAATTCAAAAATATCAAGCTAATGAAGTTCGAAGACCTTATGGATGGCAGCACATCTACCCCAAACATACATATCGACCCATGGGACACCATGTCCATCCTCTACACATCCGGGACCACCGGTCCGTCAAAAGGGGTCACATTGAGTCACCACTACTATTACTATAATGTTATCTCCGCTATCTATTGGATGAGACATACAGAAGACGATATCCTCTATTCCTGCCTACCCTTCTTCCATGCAAATGCGTCCATTACATCAATCTACACTGCCCTCATGGCCAAGGCCTCTTATGCCATGGGGAAATGGTTCAGTCTCAGATCTTTTATGGACGAGATCGCCATGTACAAGGCGACACACACTAATGTTATGGGATCAATCCTGGTGTTATTAATGAAACGTGAGCCTAAACCGGATGATGCGGATAATACCCTGAAGGTCGTCAACTCAGTCCCGTTAATCCCCGAGGCCCTGGAGTTCGAGACACGATTTGGGGTAAAGCTCATAAGTATGTTCGGCGCGACTGAGACATGTATCTGTATCGCTTCACCCTACGATGAAGAGACAAGACCTGGTTCATGCGGCAAGGCTTTGCCCCAATATGATTGCCGCATTTTTGACGATAACGACATGGAATGCCCTCCGGGCGTAAAGGGCGAGATAGTCGTTCGCGGCAATCTGCCTTTTATCCAGATGGACGGATATTACAATATGCCGGAGGCCACACTGGCCTCATTCCGCAACCTCTGGTATCACACCGGAGACTATGCCAAAAAAGATAAAGACGGGTATTTCTATTTTGAAGACAGAAAGAAAGACGCCATCAGGAGGAGAGGCGAAAACATCTCGTCATTCGAAGTAGAGGAAGTGATCAACTCCCACCCGGCCATCCTGGAATCTGCGGCCATCGCCATCAAAGACAAAGAGATGACCGAAGATGAGGTAAAGATATGCGTAATTCTGAAGGAAGGGCAGGAGCTGACCCCTGAGGAATTAATCAATTATGGCAAGGAAAGAATGGCCTATTTTATGGTGCCGCGGTATGTGGAATTCATGAATGAATTTCCAAAGACCCCTAATCAGAAGATCGAGAAATATAAACTCAGGGACAAGGGGCTTACTCCGGAGACCTGGGACAGGGAAGAGGCAGGTATCAAGGTTGAGAGATAATGGGCATACTTTCATAATGAACAGGAGAAGCATATGTTCGATAAAGGGTTCTTAAAAGAGCTGAAGCAAAGGGAAGGAGAATGTGAAGATACTACAGTTAAAAGACATCTTGAAGAGTCCGGCGAAAGAAAGGATGAATTCAAGACGGATTCCGATATAGACGTTAAGCGTCTGTATACCCCCCTGGATCTGGCTGAAAAGGGTTTTGACTTTTTCAAGGACACAAGCTTTCCCGGCGAGTACCCTTATGTCAGAGGCATAGACCCTCTGGGTTATCGAGGCAATTTCTGGATCATGATGCAATACAGCGGTTTTGCTTCTGCAGAAGAGACCAACCGGAGATTTAAATACGTCATCAGTCAGGGGGCCACCTCCATCTCCATTGCCCTGGATCTTCCAACCCATAAGGCGCTGGATTCGGATCATCCATTGGCCGAAGGAGAGGTAGGAAAGACAGGCGTCCCCATTGATTCCCTGAAAGATATGGAGATCATCTTTGACGGCGTCCCACTGAATGCGGTTAAGATGTTTAACTGCGTGGCAATGTCCACAGGACCTATCGTTTTGAGCCTTTTTCTTGCACTTGCCGAAAAGAGGGGTATGGAGCCCGGATCATTCGGGCTGTATATGACTAATGAGTCTTTAATGGAGTTTCCGTGCAGAGGAACCCAGTTTACAACGCCGGCTGGTCATCAGAAGCTTTCGACCGATGTTGTTGAGTACTGTACCCAACACCACCCCAATTTCTTTCCATTGCAGATCAGCGGATATCATGCCAGAGAAGCCGGTGCAACGGCCATCCAGGAGCTGGCATTTCCCCTTGCCAACGCCATCACTTACATTGAAGAGATGCAAAAACGCGGTTATTCAATAGATGACTTTGCCGGAAATTTCTACTGGTTCTTTTCCTCTTCTTTAGAACTGCTCGAGGAAGTGGCAAAATTCAGGGCCTTCAGAAAGATCTGGGCAAAACTGGTCAAGGAGAGGTTCGGGGCAAAAGACCCAAAATCCATGATGGCCAGGATCATGATCTACACCGGGGGAAGCAACCTGACACGGCAACAGCCCCATATCAACATTGTGAGGACAACCATGCAGGCCCTGGGCGCGGCATTAGCCGGGGTGCAGTGGATGAACCTCTCATCCTTTGACGAGGCATACCAGACGCCTACTGAGGAAGGAGCTTTGATCGCCCTTCGAACCCAGCAGATCCTTGCACAGGAAACAGGGATTACTAAAACGGTCGATCCCCTGGCAGGGTCTTATTATGTCGAGACACTGACCAAAGAGATTGAAGAACGGGTGATGGAGTATCTGGCCAAGATCGAGAATATGGGTGGAGCTGTTAAGGCAATCGATCAGGGCTTTTATCAGTCCGAGATCCATGAACAGGCAGCCAGATACAACCGCGAACTGGAAAATAAGGACAGGATAAAGGTCGCTGTTAACGAGTATCAGGTTGAAGAGGACGTTAAGATAGCCCCACTGAAATACGACCCTGATGCGGAAAAGAAGATAGTAGCGAGACTAAAGAAACTTAAACAGGAAAGGGACAACCAAAAGGTTGAACAGAGCCTCAGCAACTTAAGGCAGGTAACGGAAAGCGGCAAAAATGTAGTCCCTGCGGTAATGGATGCAATAAAGGCCTATGCAACAGTCGGGGAGATAGGTCAGGTCTTCAGGGAGGTATATGGAGAGTATGTGGAAGAGGCCGTCCACTTTTAGGAGATTACACATATGGAGCGAAAGAAAAGGATCGTGATTGCAAAACCGGGTCTGGACGGGCATGACAGGGGAGCCAAGGTGGTGGCCCGTTCCTTGGCTGATGCAGGATTTGAGGTGATCTATACGGGAAAGTTCCAGACTCCTGAGCAGATCGTTTCAACGGCCATACAGGAGAATGCGGACGGAATCGGGGTGAGCATTCTTTCCGGGGCACACCTGACTATGTTTAAAAGGATAATGGATCTCTTAAGAAAAGAAAACGCCGATGACATCGTTCTCTTTGGCGGGGGGATTATCATGGACGATGATATCCCTAAACTGAAAGAGATGGGTGTGGCAGAGATATTTACGCCCGGGACCTCCACATCCAAGATCGTTGAGTTCGTAAGGGAGATTTAATTTTAAGAAAGCAGGGATTATTCCGTATGATAAGTTCCAAAGAGCTCAATGTCTACTATAGGCAAGTCCATGTGCTGAAGGATATCTCATTTGAGATCCAAAAGGGAGAGATATGCTCTGTAGTTGGCGCCAATGGTGCCGGAAAGTCCACTTTGATCAACAGCCTCTCAAGGATCTTACCGTTAAAATCGGGGAGTATAAGCTTTAACGGGGAAGACATCAGCCAATACCCGCCTCACCGTGTTGTTGAATTAGGTCTTATCCAGGTCCCTGAGGGGAGAAAGCTATTCCCCTCTCTGACTGTGCTGGAGAACCTGGAGCTCGGCGCATACCAGAGAAGGGCCAAGGAAAAAAGGGAGGATACACTGAGAGAGGTCTTCTCACTTTTTCCTATCCTGGATAAAAGGAGGGCTCAGCTGGCAGGGACACTCAGCGGCGGAGAGCAGCAGATGCTGGCCCTTGGAAGGGGTCTGATGTCCCTTCCGAGACTATTGATGATGGACGAACCTTCCCTGGGCCTGGCGCCCTTAATCGTCAAGCAGATGTTTAATACCATCAAGCAAATAAATGTGAGCGGGGTAACGATTCTTTTAGTGGAACAGAACGCCCGAAAGGCGTTGGCCATATCTGACAGCGGCTTTGTCATAGAGAACGGAAAGATAACAATCAGCGGCAAAGGATCGGAAATTGCCGAGAACGAGCACACCAGGAAAGCGTTCTTAGGGTTATAGGCTTTCAGCTTAATTCCTGTCAAGCTCAAACAAAGGAGGTGATGCTGCAAAGGGTTGAGTGCTATCTTTCAAGAGATGAGTGTAATGGTGGATTTCATTTACGCCAATATTTATAGTCCCTGAAACCAGGGAGAAAGGAGTTATGACAATGAAAAGATATCCTCTTTTAAAAATGTCCTTTACCTTGTCATTGGTGTTGATAATCGGTCTCTGCTTTATATTTACCTCTTCTGCATTCGCAGCTCCAAAGGAGGTCAAAGTCGGACTAATCTATCCCGTCTCAGGGCCCTTGGCATCCGTGGGAAAGCGCTGCGTCAACGGCCATGAATACGCAGTGAAACTCATTAATGAGCAGGGCGGCATTAAATCCATGGGTGGCGCAAAGATAAAGCTCATCGTGGCGGACTCGGAAGGCAAACCGGAGATAGGCATGTCGGAGACCGAGAAGCTTATAACAAGGGAAAATGTGGCCGTGGTCATGGGGGCCTGGCAAAGTGCCGTGACCTTTCCCACCACGCAGGTAGCTGAAAAGTATAAAACCCCTTACATTGTTCCCCTGGCAGTGGCTGATGCCATTACTGAACGCGGCTTCAAATACACATTTCGGACCGGCATGACGGCAACGATCAATGCCAATTTGGCCTTCGATATTATTAAATGGCTGGGAGAAAAAACCGGCAAGAAGGCGAAAACAGTGGCCATCCTGAATGAAGACAGCCTCTGGGGTGATAGCACCGCCAAGACATGGGAAAAGAATGCAGGGAACTATGGTCTAAAGGTCGTCGGGAAATTTATGTATAATAAGGCGGCAACCGACCTCTCCCCCACCATCACAAAGATGAAGTCACTAAAACCCGATATCGTTCTGCAATGTGCCTACACAACCGACGCCATATTGATCACAAAGCAGATGCATGAGATGGATTTTAATTGCATGGCCAGAATTCCGTCAGGCGGAGGATACGCGGACCCAAAATTTGTGAAAGCGGCAGGCAAGCTGGGAGAAAACCTGATCGTGAATATGATCTTTCACCCCTCTGCCAAGGGCCCGGGTACAAAGGTACAGGATACCAATGCAGACTACCAGAAGTCCTATGAAGGAGAGATGGATGAATACGTGACCACCGCATTTGACGCCACCTGGGTATTAAAAGACGCCCTTGAAAGAGCCGCTTCAGCGGATAGGAAAAAGCTGAGAGATGCCATTTCAAAAACCAATATCAACACCAATAACTCTCCTGTTCTTGAGGCCTATGATTTCAAATTCAATGAAAAGGGCCAGGTTCCCAATCCAACAGGGGTTGCAGCCCAGATCCAGAACGGAAAGATGCTTGCGATCCATCCTGATAACGTTGCCGTTACCAAACCTGTCTATCCCGTGCCCACATGGAAAGACAGAGGGCTGAGGTAAAGAGGCCGGGCTTTTAAAAAACAGGGGAAGAATATCTCATGATTTGAGAATGTTCTTCCCCCATCTTTAACACACAAGAAAGGAATCTGCCTTGAATTGGGAAATATTTTTTCAAGCATTAACAAGCGGCATTTTAACCGGCGGGCTTTTTGCCCTCGTGGCTGTGGGGCTTACAATGATCCTTGGGGTCTTGAAGATCATCAATTTTGCCCATGGTGAGTTCCTTATGCTCGGGATGTATATGACCTATTGGCTCTGCACCCTCTTTAATATGGATCCATATCTTACCTTGATTATCACTATCCCTGCGTTTTTCTTTTTTGGCGTAATCATCCAACGCTGGTTAATAAACCCGATCTTAGACGCCCCTATGGAGATTCAGATCCTTCTCACCCTGGGCCTGTTCATCTTTTTGGCAAACCTTGCGCAGCTGCTTTTTGGGCCCCATGTAAGATCTATTGAAACAGCATATACGTTTAAGATATTAACGATCGGGAGCGTCAACTTCGCCAGCACACGGTTAATCATGTTTATCTTTGCAATCATTTTTACGACCGCTCTGTACATATTCTTAAAGAAGACTGATCTGGGTAAAGCGATCCGTGCATGCTCGGAGGAAAGTTACGGGGCCATGCTCGTTGGGATAAATGTAAAGAGGGTGTATATGATCGCCTTTGGAATAGGCACTGCCTGTGCGGCCGCCGCAGGATCTTTAGCGATGCCTATCTATTATGTTAACCCCCATATCGGTGCGACCTTCGTGATGACCGCCTTTGTTGTGGTCGTCCTGGGCGGAATGGGGAATTTTATGGGGGCGCTGGTAGGCGGTTTCATTATCGGGCTTGCAGAGTCATTCGGTGCGGTTATATTATCCGCATCATTGAAACAGTTAGTAACCTTTACCATATTCGTCTTGATTCTTCTACTCAGGCCTACAGGTCTGTTCGGGACAAAAAGGAGCTAATCTAAAGATGCTTCAGGAAGCAGTAAAACGTCATCTCATCTGGATAGCAATCTTCCTTATCCTCCTCATACTGCCATTTTTTATCGGAACCTATCTTCAACACATTATGATCTTTATCTTTTTTTACGCGTACCTGTCTCAATGCTGGAATATCTTATCAGGATATACAGGACAGTTCTCTCTCGGGAATGCCGCCTTTTTCGGATTAGGGGCATACACCTCGAGTGTTTTGTTTTATTATTTCAATCTGAGCCCCTGGATCGGGATGTTCATCGGGGCATTCGTCGCCTTAGCAATTGGGTTATTCATCGGCTATGTAAGCTTTCATTTCGGTTTGAAGGAGGCATTCTTTGCCCTGGCTACCTTAGCCTTTGCGGAGATCTTGAGGATAATGTTCCTGAATATGCCTGTAATGGGAGGGGCACAGGGCATACTTATACCTCTAAAAGGAGACGCGCCGCTTCTTTTTCAATTTGATGGGAAAATACCTTTTTATTATATCTCCTTTATAATGATGGTTAGCTCGACCATTATCGTCTATATAATAGAACGATCTAAAATCGGCTACTATTTCAAGGCCATTCACCAGAATGAGGAGAGTGCGGAGGCACTGGGTGTCAATGCAAGAAAATATAAGATTTACGCAACCGGGATCAGCGCCTTTCTGACCGCTTTCGGCGGCACATTCTATGCTCAATATTTTATGTATATCGATCCTAACCTGACATTCGGGCCTTCTGTCTCTTTTGATATCATGTTAAGGAGTATTATCGGAGGCGTGGGCACATTGGCAGGGCCCATTATCGGCTCCTTTATCCTGACCCCCCTTGGCGAGATCACCCGGGAGATCTTTGGAGCGACAAGCGGAATCCATATGATGGCATATGGCGCTATTTTGATACTCGTATGTCTCTTTATGCCCAGAGGTGTCTATCCGTGGTTCAGACAGAGGTTTAGTAAATCTTCATAAGACAGATCAGATCAAATTAAACATGTGGCAGGAGGTTCTTGATAGCCTCTTCTGCAATAATATATCATTAGGAGGAATAGATAATGGGAAAAGGTAGAGTTGCACTAGTAGCAGCCGGGATAACAAAATTCGGCAAACGGGCGGCAACATTCAGGGATCTTATTGCTGAAGCCGGCAAGGCTACTTTTGACAGCAACAAAAAAATATCACCAAAGGATGTAAAGGCGTTTATCATTTCAACCGTCTATCCGGAGAGGTCGGCATATCAAGGACATCCGGCCCCATTGGCCGCGGAATGGTGCGGGGTCAGGCCGACTGAATTTCATGAGCGCGTTGAAAACCAGTGCGGGAGCGGAACTTCCGCAATACGAACGGCATATGCGGCTATCATGGCAGGCCTGACAGATCTGGTAATGGTCATAGGGGCTGAAAAAGTCATGGTTCCTTCCCATCAGGAGATATTCCTTAACGCCATGGGAGGCGGAGACAGGGAATGGGAGAGCTGCTTTGGGGTGACCCCCCCTCCCCTTTTTGCGATGGTCGCCCAGGCGCATATGCAAAAATACGGGACGACCGAGGAGCAACTTGCAATGGTCTCCGTTAAAAACCATAACCACTCCTTAAAGAATCCCCATGCCCATCATCAAAAGGGGGCAACCCTTGAACAGGTGATGACGTCGCGCATGATCGCAAGCCCGTTAAAACTCTTTGACTGTTCGACCAATACGGACGGGGCGGCAGGTGTCATTGTCGCCTCAGAGGAGAGGGCCAGGGCCCTGACGGACAATCCGGTCTATATTCTCGGGACAGCCCAAGTAAGCGACGCATATCCGTGGGCAAATTACCCTAAAGACTGGTCATCATGGCCTGCATTAAAATTCGCAGGAGAAAAGGCCTATAAGATGGCAGGCATAGGTCCAAAAGACGTAGACATTGCAGACACACATGATTGTTTCACCATCTCCGAGATCATTGAATATGAAGAGTTGGGCTTCTGCAAAAAGGGAGAAGGCGGAAAATTTATTGAGGAGGGTCGAGTGGATTATGGTGGAGAAGTCGTTTGGGCCCCAAGCGGCGGCCTCATCGCCTGCGGCCACCCTTTTGGCGCGACAGGTATAAGGCAAGGTTACGAGGCCTTTATACAGCTACGGGGCGAAGCCGGGGACAGGCAGGTCGAGGGGGCAGAGATCTTCCTTGGGCACAACCTGAGTGGTTTGGGAGAGCATCATATACTTATCTATGGGAGGAATTAGAGATGGCTAAGCAAGAGATCCAAGACTATATCATAGATCCCAATGTGTACGTTTGTGATCCAGTGCCCCAGGAGACCCCGGACCAGAACAGGATCTACCCTTTTTACGACCATCTCAGGGAAGGGAGACTTACAACTACAAGATGCAAGGACTGCGGGCATATTATGTGGCCCCCCAGGATTGTGTGTCCTGAGTGTATTTCAGACAATCTGGAATGGGAGGATTTCCCGCCGACCGGCAAGATATATGCGTTTACCGTACAGGTGGGCGGGGTACCGCCCGGATTTAAGGCCCCACTTGTCTATGCATTGATCGATTTTGATAACGGTATAAGGATCATCAGCCCTCTGGTAGATACTGATCCTGATGATGTAGCTGTCGGCAAGGAGGTGGTCCTAAAAGTAGTGGACGCCCCCCGCGACAGGGTCCTGTTTTTTTTCAAACTGAAATAACTTTAAGAAAGAAGTGTCATGGCTTTCTTCGATGTAAAAAACCTGACAAAGAATTTCGGTGGATTGACTGCCGTATCTAATAACAGCTTTGAGATCAAAGAGGGTGAGATCTTAGGGCTGATCGGGCCGAATGGGGCCGGGAAAACTACCATCTTTAACCTGATTACGGGTTTTTATAGACCTGACAGCGGGGTCATCCTGTTTAAAGACGAAGAGATCCAGGGGCTTGAGCCACATAGGGTCAGCAGGAAAGGCATCGCCCGGACCTTTCAGATTGCCCGTTCCTTTCCCCGTATGTCAACCCTTGATAATGTCATGGTCGGCGGTTTCATTAACGGTCAAAAAGCCAAAGATGTGAGAGAATCGGCAATAGAGATCCTGGAGCTTACAGGTCTCATTGATCAGGAAGACAAGCTGGCGGAAAATCTGACAATCGCGGACCTGAGACGGCTGGAGATCGCCAAGGCGTTGGCAATCAAACCCGATCTGCTGTTGCTGGATGAGGTTATAGCGGGCCTGAACCCCACGGAAATAGATGAGGCCATTGATATTATCAAAAAAATCAGGGACACTGGTATCACCATATTTATGGTGGAGCACGTCATGCACGCGATAATGTCTCTATCCGACAGGATCATCGTGATCAACTATGGAGAAAAGATCGCAGAGGGAAAGCCCGAGCAAGTGGCAAAGGATGAAAGAGTGATAGAGGCCTACCTGGGCGAGGAGTATGTTGATAACTGATGGGAAGACGTAAGGCTCAAGGCATAAGGCAAAAGAAAAAAATATATTATAGACGATGAATTAAACAAGATGTCTTAGTACTTCGATTTGCAAATACTATAACGTATTTTTGTGAATATAACTTGTGCAATTGCTCACTCAGCACTTAGTCCCGAGTGAATAAATACGTTCCCGAATTTATGAATCGAGGGACTTAGCCTCATCGCCGTTATTTATAGGAAAAAACGCGGAATGAAAAAGAAAAAAGCATCAGAAGACAAGGGCAAGTGGCTTCACAGTGCCTGCGGAATGTGCATAGGCGCGCCCATGCAGGTGAAAGTGAAGAACGATAAGATAGTGGAGGTCAGGGGCGAAGATATCCCTGATTGGGATGGAAAGGTCTGTGGAAAGGCTATTTCGGGAATAGGAAGCCGCGTATATCCGCCGGACAGGATACTCTACCCGCTTAAAAGAACAGGTGACAGGGACAACTCAAAATTCATAAGATGCAGTTGGGAAGAGGTCATCGATGCATTAGCTGAAAAGCTAAAAGAATATATTGACGCGGGTCACCCGGAACTCTTTGAGATCTGGTGGGGCTGCCCATACCAGCAAGATAATGTCAATTTTATTCATTACTGGAGCGCGGTCTTAAAAACCGGCATCTCTTATCTGCACGGGCAGGTCTGCTTCGGAGACCATGCAGTTGAAAAGTCCGTCACCTTTGGACCGAATCATGCGTCCAATCTCGTTTTTGGTGTTACTGACTGGTTACGCACCAAGTATGCTGTTATTGCGGGACAAAATTTTCCGGGCACAGCAAATAACGCAGGAGGATGTTGTCCTGTTGTTTTCTGGAAAATAGTTAATCAAGCAAAAGAGAATGGTTGTAAATTCGTAATGATCGACCCTAAGCTCCAGGACTCCGCGCCCTGGGCTGATGAATGGATCCCTATCAGGCCCGGCAGTGATGCGGCATTTGCCCTGGGCGTTGCAAACATTCTCATAAGCGAGAAACTCTTTGATGAGGAATTCCTGTTGGGTTATACAAACGGTCCCCAGTTGATCAGAGAGGATAACGGTGAGGCCATAAAGGATAAGGAAGGAAACTATCTCGTATGGGACCCGGCGACCCAGTCAGCAAAGCCGATTCCCGAGGCAGACAGAGCCGATGGGCTTACATTGGGTCTGGGTGAAACTTTCAAGGTATCTGTAGATGGAGAGACATTGTTATGCAAGACTGTTTTTCAGATGTTCGCGGAGACTGCTGAAAAATACTCATCTGAAACCCCTGTCTCCCAGGAGAAGATTCACGAGATCGCAATGGGGCTTGGAAAGAACAGGCCTTCTGCCATTCTCTTTCCCGGCATGACATCGGGCAGATACACAAACTGGTTCCAGACACTTAGGGCCTATAGTGTTGTAAATCTGCTCTTGGGAAATATTGATCAGCCCGGGGGATTCTACTTCCTAAAGAATCAGTTTGACCTGGGAACAGGATGGCCGGAACCCCCTGAAGTGCCGAAATACGGAGAAGGTATGACATTTGTCCCCGGCCCCTGGGGAAACCTAATGTCAAACAAAACGATCGATAAGGAGCCCTGCTATAAGGAACCGAAGGAATTCCATCCGGCCACGCAGGCCCTTCCCTGGCTTCATTTTGAGGCCATTGAAAAGGGAGAGTTAAAGGCGGTGATATCGTCTGCCGAAAATGCCGCGATTACCCAGCCCGACTCAAAATGGGTTGAGGAGTGCCTTAAAAAGCTGGATCTCCTGATAGTCGGGGATCAGGTACCAAAAGACATGATGCATCTGGCCGATTATGTGATCCCCGAAGCATCCTATCTGGAACGGTATCACATGTATTTTACCTACTATCTGGCCGCTGATGACAAAGAACATTCCGTCCTTTTCATGAGATCAGCGGCTATTCCGCCACAGGGAGAATCCCAACCGCTAAGCTGGTTTTTGGCCGAGGTCGCCAAGAAGTTAGGATTGGGGAATTATTTTGAGAATCTTGATCTGGAATACGCATGGTGGGACAGGATGCTGAAAAAAGCTGATCTCTATCCCGGTGTGACGGCAAAGGGATTGATCGATGACGGACCATATGATGAGACTCATCCCATTGAATACAACCTTCTCTTTAAGCCCATTGCAACCCGGAGCGGACGATTTGAGATATATTCCAATGAACTTGCAGAGGAGTGTTATTTCAATGAAAAATCCACCTGGCATAAAAGCCCCTACGTCAATCCCATACCGGACTATATACCTATAGTAGAGCCAAAGAACGATGACGAATTCTATATGGTCTGCGGTAAAGCGACCTGGCACCAGAAGAGCGCGACGCAGCATGACCGTTACCTCATGGAGGACGCTATCGAAGGAGATTGCGAATATATACCGATTTATATCAACAGGAAAAGAGCGGAAAGACTTGGCCTGGATGACGGTGATCAGGTCGAGGTTGAATGTATCGGCCCGACAAAGGAAGACGATCCCCACGTCTACCATGAACTTGCGATCGGCAATAGAGAGAGGGGGAGAGTGAAACTGACAGAGGGATTGAATCCTGAAACGGTATGGATCTACTTTGCCGCGGGTCACAAATCGGATCTTATGCTTGAAAAGTCGCAGAAAGGGATCAGCGCGAACTGGCTTACGCCTTGCAGCGTATCACCATACGCTGCCGGTCCCGGTAAAAATTATTCCATAGTTAAAATCCATAAGATCGAAGAGCAGGGATAGGATGTCAAGGTACGGAATTGTAACAGATCTCAACAGATGCGTAAGGTGCCGGACCTGTTACGTAGAATGCAAAAGATCGCATGATATACTTGCGCATCCAAGGGATGATCATCATCCTTATGAATACTATCGGCTGAGATATGTGGAATGGGAAAGGGGAAGATATCCCACTGTAAAGAGATCGTTCATCCCCTTACACTGCGTTCAATGTGATGAGCCTATCTGTATAAGATTCTGTCCGATAGATGCAATCAGTAAAAGGAAGGATGGGATAATCCATATAGATAGGGGCGAATGTAATGGATGTGGGGTATGTGCAATGATTTGCCCTTACGGTGCACTATATATAGACCATGAAAACAAGGCTGATGCGTGCGATCTCTGTGTGGATAGGTCAATACCAGCCTGTGTAGAGATGTGTCCGGCAGGCGCCAAGCTCTTTGGTGATCTGGATGATCCTGATGACAAGATATCAAAGGTTGTCAAAGCAGAGATTGCAAAGCCCCTAATTATCAAAAGCGCAGAGAACCGAAGGGTCTTTTATATCCCCTCCCCTAATGAGAAAGGGTGGGAAAGCCTTGAGGCTGACGACGCGTTCAAACAGGCCCTTGAAAAGAGAAAAAAAGACCTTCCACCTGTGAAGGGGATCCTATGAAAACCTGATTGATATTAATGACCTCTTCCCGTTTCCCCTGGATATATTCTATAATAGCGATATGTTGACCTCTTTGGCATCTTTAAGCATCTTGCGCTTAAACGTGAAATGGAAAAGCGGACCGCAATAAATTTCAATACTCCCAGGACAGGATATCAGCAAAGGAGAATAGCGTCATTGAACGACATTTTTAACAAACAGGTCATAGAAAGTGTAAATAAAAACGTGGACATGGGATTCGCTTGAGGAGAGATCGTCTCCCTGAGTCTCAAGGATATATTCAACCTGAAATGCAACCTCATCCCTAATATCGCAACGGGATTTTCTGGTGGTATTGGGCGTGCGGGGTCGGTTTGTGGTGCACTCGTAGGTGCAATCATGGTGGTCGGCATAATGAAAGGTAGGAGCCAGGGCCTTGACCAGGAGGCATTACAAAAGTGTTCAGCGCTGTCTAAACGTATCATAGAAAGATTTATTGATGAATTTGGCAGTGAAAGATGCCAGGATATTACAGGGTATCTCTTAAGTGATCCTGCACAATACCGGAAATGGCTGGAAAATGGTGGAAAAGAAAAGTGTATCGACTTGGTAAAAAGTGTCACTCTTTTTTCAGCCGAGATAATGAAAAGCATAGGGAAAGATTAAGAGAGCAGTGGTTTTTCCATTTTTAAGATACATCGTGTAGAAAACGAGTTTTGGTGAATATCTTAATAAAAAGGAGTTGGGATGGAGCAAGTATGGAGTGGCGCAGAGACCTTTTTCTACAAGAAAGGAAAGATTGGCTGCCTGCTTTTACACGGCGGGACAGGCACACCGGCCGTTATGAAGCCCATAGGCAAATTCTTGGCTGAAAATGACATCTCTGCTTTGGGAGTGAAACTCAAAGGCTACGGGACTTCTCTTGATGACTGGCTCAAGTCGAATCATCTGGATTGGATTGCGTCTGCTGAAGAAGGCCTCGGGCAATTAGAACGAGACTGCGAAAACGTTTTTGTATCAGGCCTTTCTATGGGTGCTTCTCTGGCCTTATATCTGGCAGGCAAACATCAAAAAACAGTTGCGGGTGTTATCTCCATTTGCGCCCCTGCCGGTCCTCATTTCTTAAAAGGTTTTCGAGATAAATTTCTGCCATTGGCCAAAGAAAATAAGCCCCAAGCGAATTTTTCAGCCACTGATATAAAGGATGAAAATGTAAAACCAGGGGGGTATGACTGTCATTACCCATCATTGAATCTGGAATGGGCTGAACTCGTGGAAAAAGCGAATCTGGGGCTGAGTGCGATACAATGTCCGGCCCTAATCATACAGGCTAAAAATGACCATGTAGTTGATCCTAAGACCGGAGAGTGGATTTACAATAACATCGGATCAAAGCAAAAAGATCTGTGTTGGCTGGATAATTCTTTTCATATGGCAGTCATTGACGTAGACAAAGAGATAGTTTTTCAAAAGGCAGTTGCGTTTGTCTATCAGGTGATCAAGTAAAATATCCGGCCCAGCCTAGGGCCTGGCCGGAGGGCCGATTTTTTTATTGATTCAAATACATTTTCCGCGTTCATGTTTGCCTTCAGATGCATGATAACCAGGGAGAATGTGGAAAAGGAAAAGTCTCAAAGAAACAATTAAGGCAAAGTAAAATGGATATAGGTCAAAAGATCAGAGATGAAAGAAAAAGGGCAAGTATGACTTTGGAGCATCTCGCAAAAAAGGTCGGTATAAGCAAGATGACGCTCCATCGAATCGAGACAGGCAAGACCTCACCCTCGATAGCGGTCCTGGGTGATATAGCCCAGGCGCTCCAGAAACCCATTGTCAGCTTTATTGAAGAAGAAAATGGTTTTATAAAGATTACCAGAAAAAAGGACCAGTTCTTACTTGAAAATGCAAATCTAATGACAAGGAATATCCTGCCAAGGGGCTCAATCAGTCCGAATAACCTTGGAAGTATCTCTATAAACTATGTAGAGGCAAAAGATGGAATAGAACTGGAGACACACACAAACAAAGGGTTTGAGTGGGTGTTTCATATCAGCGGAAAAACGATCATACACTATAATAATAAGGAATATGAATCACGCCCCGGGGACGTATTTTTTTATGACGGAAGACAACCCCATTCTGTAAAATACTATGGGAATAATAAATTTGTATTGATCTCCTTTAAATAGTAAGGTCAATAATATTTGATAGAATGTAAGCGAGGCTGCATGTGACTGAAGGAACAAGAAAAAATCGAGTATTAATCGCAAAACCAGGCTTGGACGGGCATGATCGCGGAGCAAAAATCATTGCGCGGGCCCTGCGGGATGATGGTTTTGAAGTCGTCTATACCGGTATCCGCCAGACGCCTGATGAGATTGCCGTTATAGCCATCCAGGAAGATGTCGCGGCCATCGGGCTCTCTTCTCTTTCCGGCGCGCATCTGAGCCTGTTTCCCGCTGTTGTGGATGAATTGAAGAAAGCCGACGCAGAAGAGATTCCGGTACTTGGCGGTGGAATCATCCCTGATGAAGATATTCCCCAATTAAAAAAGGCCGGTATAACAGAGATCTTTGGACCAGGCACTCCCATAAGCGGGATATTAAAGGCCTTTAGGGATGCCTGTGAAAGATATCATAACAAAAGGTAGCATTATGAAAAAACACCCAAGATTAGATAACTGGGAAGAAAACGAACTTAAGAAGAGTATCAGCAGATTCCCGGAACGGAAAGAGAGATTCACCAATCACGGAGGACAAGAGATCTCCAGATTGGCACTGCCAAAAGATATTGATGAAGATTATCTCAACAACCTCGGATTTCCCGGCCAATACCCCTTTACAAGAGGTGTACAGCCGACCATGTACCGTGGCCGTTTCTGGACCATGCGCCAGTATGCCGGATTTTCCACTGCCGCGGAATCCAACAAACGGTATCGTTATCTCCTGGATCAGGGCACGACCGGGCTCTCCATCGCCTTTGACCTTCCGACCCAGATAGGCTACGACTCTGATGACCCCATGAGCATAGGCGAGGTAGGAAAGGTGGGTGTGGCCATCGATTCCCTGGCAGATATGGAAACACTGTTCGATCAGATTCCCCTGGACAAAGTCTCCACATCCATGACAATCAATTCGCCCGCAGCCATACTGCTGGCCATGTATGTTGCCCTGGGCGAAAAACAGGGAGTGGCTTCAAATCAATTACGCGGCACTATTCAGAACGATGTCTTAAAGGAATATGTGGCGCGCGGCACATATATCTTTCCGCCAAAACCCAGTCTGCGCCTGATTACTAATATCTTTCAATGGTGCAGTGAACAGATGCCGGCCTTTAACACGATCTCAATCTCCGGCTATCACATCCGCGAGGCCGGTTCCACGGCAATACAGGAGATCGCCTTCACACTGGCCAATGCCGTTACCTATGTTCAAACCGCGCTTGACGCCGGTCTTGAGATCGACACCTTTGCCGGGCGTCTCGCCTTTTTCTTTAACGCGTCTTCCGATCTATTGGAGGAGATAGCCAAATTCAGGGCTGCCAGAAGGTTATGGGCCCGAATCATGAAAGAACGCTTCGGCGCCAAGAAGCCATCAAGCCTGATGTTACGATTTCATACGCAGACCGCAGGTAATACTCTGACCGCGAAACAGATCGACAACAACATCGTCCGCGTGACGATTCAGGCCCTCTCTGCCATTTTTGGGGGCACCCAGTCTCTACACACCAATTCCAAGGACGAGGCGCTTTCCCTGCCCACTGAGGATTCGGTCAGGACCGCGCTCAGGACCCAACAGATTATCGCGCATGAGTCCGGCGTGGCAAATACAGTCGATCCCCTTGCAGGATCCTTCTATATTGAAGAATTAACCGACAGGATCGAACGGGAAGCCGCTACCTTGATGGACAAAGTGGAAGAAGAAGGAGGCGTGGTCGCCTGTATTGAGCAAGGCTTTATCCAACGGCATATTGAAGATGCGTCTTACGATTATCAGGAAAAAGTAGAGAGCGGCGAGCGCATTATCGTTGGAATGAATCAATTCCAGATTGAAGAAAATATCAAACCACCTCTACTAAGAGTCGATCCTGCCATTGAACAGGCGCAGGTCGAAAGTCTTGCACGATTAAAGAAAGATCGTGACAATAAGAACGTAAACGCTTCATTAACCCATCTCAAGAAAGCGGCACAGGGAGATGAGAATCTTATGCCTGTCATTCTGGAGGCTGTCAAACAATATGCGACTCTTGGTGAGATATGCAACGTGCTCAGAGCAGAATTCGGAGAATACAAGGACAGGGGATAAATATGTTAAAAAAGATCGATCATCTCGGCATCGCGGTCAGATCCATAGATAAAGCCCGAGCCTTTTATGAAAAAACACTAGGGATGTCTTGTGAAGGAATTGAGGTAGTGGAATCCCAAAAAGTGAAGACAGCTTTATTCACTATAGGAGAAACCCATATCGAACTTCTGGAACCGACATCAAAGGATAGCCCAATTGCCAAGTTTCTGGAACGGAATGGGGAAGGCATTCACCACATAGCATATGGGACGGATGATATCAGCAGACAGTTGGATATTGCCAGAGAGGCCGGATGCGAGTTGATAAACGAGTCTCCCATAGAAGGCGCCGGCGGGAAGATGGTCGCCTTTCTGCATCCAAAATCCACCCATGGAGTACTAACAGAGTTTTGTACTTAGAAAAGACAGAAAAGGAAATCCATGCAAGACAAGTTAGACGAATTGATGGAATTGCGGGCCCAGGCTAGCCTTGGAGGCGGACAGGATCGTATTGACAGTCTCCACGCTAAAGGACGGATGACCGCGCGAGAAAGGCTTGAACTGCTTCTGGATGCGGAGAGCTTTGAAGAATTCGATATGTTCAAGACCCACAGGTGCCGGCAGTTCGGCATGGAGGGAAAAGAGATCCTCGGAGACGGCGTAGTGACCGGCTGCGGCAAGGTGAACGGGCGGGTCGTCTATGTCTTTTCACATGATTTTACGGTATTAGGCGGTTCGCTCTCAGAGACCTTTGCCGAAAAGATCTGCAAGGTGATGGATCTGGCCATAAAAAACGGTGCCCCTGTTATCGGCTTCAACGATTCCGGAGGCGCACGTATCCAGGAAGGTATCGAAAGTCTGGCAGGTTATACTGATATCTTTCTAAGGAATGTTATGTCGTCAGGCGTCATTCCGCAAATCTCGGTGATCTTCGGGCCGTGCGCCGGGGGCGCGGTCTATTCGCCGGCCCTCACCGATTTTACCATCATGGTGAAAGATCAGAGCTATATGTTTTTGACAGGCCCAAAAGTCGTCAGGGCGGTTACCCGGGAGGATGTAACTGAAGAAGATCTCGGCGGTGCCTCTGTCCACACCACCAAAAGCGGGGTTGCCCATTATGCCGCAGCATCCAGTGCCGATGCAATCTCTTACACGAAAAAATTGCTTTCATATATCCCTCAAAATAATGAGGAAAAACCGCCGTTTATCGATACCAATGATCCTACAGACAGAATGGATGAGACCCTCAACCGGATCATCCCTGACAATCATAGTAAGGCATATGATATCAAGGAGGTTATTTGCCGCACCGCTGACGATGGTGACTTATTCGAAGTGCAGCCAAGGTTCGCGCGTAATCTGGTTATCGGCTTTGCCCGTTACGGCGGCTACGCCGTCGGTGTGGTGGCTAATCAACCTCGTTTTATTGCCGGGGTCCTTGATAATGATTCATCTGTAAAGGGAGCGCGCTTTGTGCGGTTTTGCGATTGCTTTAATATTCCCGTGGTGACCTTTGTGGACGTGCCAGGCTTTCTGCCCGGCACGATCCAGGAATATCATGGTGTAATCAAGAACGGCGCAAAGATACTCTACGCCTATGCCGAAGCGACAATTCCCAAAGTAACGGTTATTACCAGGAAGGCATACGGCGGCGCCTATTGTGTGATGTCTTCCAAGCATCTACGGGGCGATATCAACTACGCCTGGCCAACTGCGGAGATTGCTGTGATGGGAGCCCAAGGGGCGGTGGAGGTACTCTATGCCAAGGAGGCCCGGAATGCCGATGACCCAAAGGCATTTCTGTCTGATAAGGAGCAGGAATATACCAAACTGGTTGTAAATCCCCTTATTGCCGCCAAGCGAGGCTATATAGACGATATTATAGAACCGGCCCGAACACGTTTCCGTATCATCAAGGCCTTGGAGCTACTGAAGAATAAGCGAGATACGAATCCCCCCAAAAAACACGGAAATATCCCCCTTTGAGACCTCCTTTTACAATGCCTCAGAAGGAAAGCGTCAACGAGTAGGTGTATGCCCCCCGTCTCACAATCAGGGTAAGGGATGGAAGATGGCGAAATAGACTGATAGCCTCTTTAAATTCATCCAGGTTCATAATTGAAATATTATTGACTTTGAGTATAGGATCCCCGGGCTCAAGACCTATTCGTCCGGCCTCTGAATCCTTTCTGACCTTTTCTATAGACACACCACCTTTTAGGCCATAGCGCTTTTGAGTAGTCTTATCTATCTCTCCAACCTTGATACCCAGCCTGCGATCTACTATCTCCAGGGCCATATCCAAAGGAAAGGCAGAGAGTTGCACAGGGATGCTCAACTCCTTGCCTTTTCGAAATACTCTTAAATGCAAGCGGTCACTGGGAGTAAATTCAGCCATGGCATCCCAATAGTCGGACGGGGAGACGATAGGAATCCCTTCAATCTCCAGTAGCGTGTCCCCTCTTTTCAGTCCGGCCAGACCAGCAGGACTTCCCTGAACCAGATCGCTCACCAGGACACCCTTCCCTTCTTTAGGTAGGCCAAAGGCTGTTTTCAATTCAACAGTCAATTCCTGGATCTCCAGACCAAGCCATGGAAACCGCACTACCCCCGCACGAATTAATTCTTTAACAATACGCTTGGCCTTGCTTGCCGGAATTGCAAAACCGATCCCCTGGGCCTTCTGGTAGATGGCCGTGCTGATACCGACAATCTCCCCTTCGAGGTTGAGCAGGGGGCCTCCGCTGTTGCCGGGATTAATGGAGGCGTCTGTCTGGATAAAATGCCTGTAAATCCTCTCTTCCGTATGAACTGAACGATCCAAAGCGCTTACAACACCTGTAGTTACAGTGTGGGATAGTCCAAAGGGGTTCCCTATGGCTATAACCGTCTCCCCGATCATCAGGTCATCAGAATTGCCCATCTCCAGCGAGGGGAGCGCCTGTTTCGTTTCAACCTGGATCACTGCAAGATCAGAACGTGGATCCGCCCCCACGATCTTGGCCTGGTATTCCACCTGATCAGAGGTGATAACCTTAATCTCAGTGGCCCTGGCTACCACATGGTGGTTGGTAATAATATATCCTTTTTTACCGTCAATAATCACCCCGGACCCGAGACTGGTTCGAGTATACTCTCTGGAAAAGATATCAGGGGAAAAGTCCCTGAAAAAATCATCCCCAGAGAAAGGGAAAAGTGGGCGTGCCCGCTCCCGAGTAATGGTGCTGATATTGACAACAGCCGGGCTCACCTTTTCAACGGCAAGGACAACGGCATTTCGCCTTAATGACCCCCAGGCACCGGTAGGCTGTAGAATCATGAGGATAATAAAAAGCGAGAAAATTATGATCCATGACCGGTGATTTCCCTCTCTCAAAATACTTTTTGCCGTTTGATAAGAATATGCTTTCAACCTAAATCGCTCCAGCGTCTAAGAATTCACATATGATGGACTTCAGTTCGTCTGTCTTCCCCCAATAGAAGTGATCACAGTCCCGGATTACTCTGAAAACAGCCTCAGGGTTCCAGACAGGTAACATCGCTTCAATCTCTTTGACCCCGGCGATATCGTCATCTGCGCCGGATATCACAAGTCCTATCTTGGGATTATATTTCTGGAAAGACATATCCATAAAACAGACAGGAGGAGAGACCATGATCACTCTATTGACTTGATCATATTTCTCTAAGCCAAGGGCGTTGACCCACGCACCAAAGGAATAGCCCGCAAGATCAATCTCTTTCTTGCCCAGGTCTGCAAAATATCTCAGTGTCGCTTTCACATCCTCCTGTTCGCCCACTCCATTGTCATAGCTTCCCTCGCTTTGACCGACTCCCCTGAAATTGAACCGGAGGGTGCTGTATCCCTTCTCACAATATGCCTGGCAGACAGCATCCATTACATTGTTATGCATATCACCCCCATATTGGGGATGGGGATGGGTGACAACAACTCCCTTGTCTCCTGTCAGATCTTCCAAGTGCCCTTCTATCTTCAGATCTCCTGACTCAAAGATTATTCTCTCTTCCGACATCTAAAACTCCTTGCTTAAACCCCGTAACACAATTATATTATCATCACTCTTGTCCAAAAACAATTTTACCACTGAGACACAGAGGACACAAACCCGACTGCCTCGCCTAAGCTCGCAATGGCGGGCAGGGAAAGAATTATTATAAGAATTCCTGAGTCTTCGACCCTGAGGGCTCAGCCTCGAAGGGAGGGGAATTCTTATAAATCTGTTAATTATTTTAAAATTTGATTATTCCATATCCAATCTTACGCTTTCCAACCAGATCGCTCTCTTTTGCCATCTCAAGACCCTATCTCTATGCTGTGCAATTCGTAACGAATAATCAAGGAACTATTTTTACTCTAACTCCCATCGCTTTTCCATCACCCTCTTTTTAACCTCCCGGCGTCCACAAAGTCAAGGAGGGAAAAGGCCAATACGCCCCATAAACCATATCTACAGAGGACCAATTGTCCAACTCATGGGTAGACACCTATGGGCCGGAGGCAGATTCTCAGGGCCGGCCTTCTTAGGCTTATGCCTCCTGATTTCAAAACCGGCCTTGAGATTGAAATGGATAGTCCAGTCACCGCATATGTTGAGGCCTATTAATCATTGACACACAAGGCAAATTTTCACTATACTTCACTATTAAAAACAACACTATATCATTTCATTCAAGGAGGCCCAAACCATGTCACATGAAGCATCGTACCTCATGATCACAGTCGATAAGAGCCATATTATCACCATAGGGGAGAGGCTTTACGAACAGAGCATTGAACTTATCAGGGAACTGGTCAACAATGCCTACGACGCAGACGCAACACGGGTGGATGTGAATGTTACGGAGAAAGAGGTCGTGGTCGCGGATAATGGTGAGGGAATGGACATTGAGGGGCTTACACAGTACTTTAATGTTGGATCTGATGAAAAACTGAAGACTCCTATATCTCCCCTATATAAACGGAACAGAATTGGCCAATTCGGCATCGGCAAGTTTGCGAGTCTGGCCGCTGCTTCTCGTTTTGAGGTCGTTACACAGAAAGGTGATTTCGCGGCCAAGGTGGTCTTTGACAAGGCGCGCTGGATTGAGGAGGGTAGTTCATGGAAGATCCCTCTCACTATCTTAGGCAGGGATCACAGTAAAGGCAGCGGAACAACCGTCCGCCTTGTGGATCTGAAAAGGACCTTCAAACCAGAAGATGTCATGCAGAGGATTGCCGAAGGTGTGCCCATTCGCGCCAGGGACTTCTCTGTATACGTAAACGGATACAGGGTAAATCCCAAGACACTGACAGGGAATCGCATTCCTGTTATACATGGCACGAAATGCGGTATAATCCATGGGGAAATAGTGATCCTCCCTGCTTATCGCGCCTCCAAGGATGACATGGGCATAGAGATAAAAGTGAAAGGGGTCACTGTTCGGCGAGAGCTATTTGAGATGGCTTCATGGGGAAAAGCAGCAACTCGCATCAGAGGTGAAATCAATGCCGACTTTCTTCCTTTGACAAGCGATAGATCTGGTTTTGTAGAGGATTCCCCTGAATACAAATCATTCCTCAAGGCTATGGGAAAAACGATCGCCGATGTTCAGAGGGCTTACAATCAGCTGACCTCCGAGCGTGAGAATCGAAGAGTCAGCCGCGCGGTCAAGGAAGCCTTACGGCGCGTGCACAATTCTCTGGTGCTGAATCCGGAATTTTCCCCGTTTGGCGTTGTTCCTTTATCAGAAGAAGGAATGCGAGGCGTGGGGGAAACAGGTGTGGAGACACCTGGCAGGAAGGAAGAACCCAACGGGATCAAGATAGAAGACGTGGAAGAGGAAATCTCATCACATTTAAATGAGGCCGATTCCACATCGAAGGCCAGCGTTGAAAAACCCATAAAGGAGAAAAAACCTTCTCTCCGGATCGCCACTCCGAACGCGGTAGTGAAAAGGCTCAAATTCGGCGACGCAGGAGTGACTTGCTGCTTAGATCACCTGGGAGAGGATGGGCCTGAATGTATGACAGAGGGAACGATCATCTATATCAACCGGGACCACCCTTTATACAAAAGAGAAGCAAAAAAAAGAGAGGCGCACATACTGAATATCGCTCGTCTTATAACCCAGGAGATATCACTAATGAAGGATCCCAAAAACCCTCGCGAGGCCTATAATCGTCAATCAAAATTACTTCGTGATGCCTTTCAAGATGGTAATGACAAACCCACAAAGCCGATAAAGAATAAAAGCTAACTCACGCCCCGGGATAAAACCAAGAATTATGATCTGGGTAACTGTTTAACTTTTTTTATTGATAACCTCTATTCCATTTCATCAATTCTTTCAAAATATATTATCACCACCCAAAGGACCTCAAATTAAAACCGGATTTGTCTTTGCCTCTATCTCGATAGTAGAAGAAGGTCTGGGGCCATAGTCATGACCGGGCCAGACAATGGTCTCACCTGGAAGGGTCATTAGTCTGCCTTTTATTGAATTCATAAACTGGCTCAAGGACGCGCCAGGCAGGTCGGTTCGCCCTATAGCGCCGACAAATAGAGTATCACCCGTAAAAAGGTTGCCGTCAACCAGAAGACATGTCCCGCCTGGGCTGTGCCCGGGTGTATGGATAACTTCCAGGGAGACTTCTCCAACTGTGATAAGATCACCGTCCCCTATAAATTGATCAGCTGGCGGTGAAATGGCAAAGCCCCACTGGCGGGCCATCAACTGCCCTTCTTCAGAGTTGTACATCTTATCATCCAGTTCGTGCATAACGATCCTTGCGTCTGTCAGCTCCTTGACCTTGGCATTTCCGCAAGTATGATCAGGGTGGCCATGAGTATTAACGATATATTTCAGGTTCAGTCCTTTCTGCTTGATCCTGTCAACAACCCGCTCTTCATCACCAGCAGGATCGATAACCAGCGCCTCTTTCGTCTTGGGGCACGCAACTAGGTAACAGAACACATCCATAAATCCCACTTTCATCTGTTCAAGTTCCATTCATTACTCCTTTATATTAGATTTTTTCGTAATCAGTTCTTTCTTATACGTAAAAATATTGTCTTAATCAATCATTCAATAACGATATAAGGCTCCATATTAGTTTTTAACGCCTTGCGCTATGCCCTATGCGCTATGCGCCTCTTCTTCATCCCGGTATCCTGTCAAACACATCTATCATCTCTTTTTTCGATTTTTCAGGTACAGATGACATATCTTCTCTTGAAAGCATAATAAACGATCCCTGCCCTTTTGTAAGAAGCCGATCTTCCATGTCACGGATCTCGGCCATTACAGTCACTTTTGGAGCCTTTGAATCGTCAATTATTCGACCTTTCACTATCAATGGGGTTCCTACCTCCACTGGTCTAATGTATTTTACTGTCATGCTTCTGGTTACCATAAATGTCTTTTTTGCGTATATGATAGTCCAGGACATTACTTCATCAAGAAGAGTGGAAAGAATTCCGCCATGCACGACATTATCCCATCCTTCATACAGCTTATCAGGTGTAAAATCAGCACAGGTGAAATCCCCCTGTCTATAAAAATTAAGGTTTAATCCTTTTGGATTTTCTGTTCCACACGCGAAACAGTGATGTCCATCCAGCTTTGGCATCTCGATCTTTTCTTCATCCATTTTATTCTTCCTTATTTTAATGGCTGCCAGCATTCAGCGATAAGTCTATAGCTTAACAGAAAAGATAGTGTTTTATCCGCTTTGAAACAGCATCGTATACCAGGTCATTTCATGATCCCATTCGCGGATCAGCCTTAAACCTTTCTTTTCCATCCGATCCTTGATGTCCCGGGCCGAGCTCCTCATCAAACCGGAGATAATAAACCGTCTCCCATCCTGGAAATCTCTATTCTCAATAAACCTTGCAACTACTTCATGGTGGATATTTGCCAATACCAGGTCTGCAGGCTCTTTCATGCAATCCTCTGCTCTTCCTGCGGCAACCTGAACGATATGATCCAGATTATTGAGCCCAACATTCCTGATGGCCGTTTTCACACATAGGGGATTAAGGTCCACTGCCATTACCCTTTTTCCACCCAAAAAGGCCGCAGCCAACGCCAAAATCCCCGTCCCAGTTCCTAGATCAAGAACGTGATAAAAGGGCTTCTCCCTTGCAGTATATGCAAGGGCTCTCAGGCAATCCCTTGTCGTGGGATGGAGGCCGTTTCCAAAAACAACACCCGGATCCAGAGAAATCCTGATTACGCCTTCATCAGGCATTATTTCCAACCAAGGGGGACAGATCAGAAACTGTTCGATACTCAAAGTATCCAGTCCGCTGCCTTGCCACTCCTTATAAGTGAATTGGTAATCATCAATCAGGTCAAGGTCATCTCGTCTTTTCAGCAATCTGGCAAGTTCTTCTTGAGCAGGACTTGAAAAAAAGAGAAAAGAGGTATTATCCTCCACCCAGTTACCTAAAAAATATTCGCCTAAATTCCTCTCATCCTTAGTGCTAACCCTACCTTGTAGATAATAGATATAAAGATCCTCGTAAGGATATAAAATTCCAAGGTCATTATTTTCATAATCTGCTTGCATCATTGGATCTTTATCTCATTACTTTCAAAAAATACCATAAAAAAGACCCACAACTTAGGCTCTGTGGGTCAACATTATAGTCCACTAAACCTTCATAATCTTTGATTTATATACATCCTTTTTTATAAAAGTCAATATAGGCAGGCTCACAAAAATCCACCGTCTCATTTAGGATTCGGGTATAATAGCAATAGATTATGCATCATCCCTGATCACCAGCAATGTATGAGATGTCTGCAAGTTGAGCCCGCGAAATCCCGCTCAAAAGAGGGAGCGCCAAAGAGCAACGCCTGAGGCATATGAGCAATACGTCGCAAGGAGGAGCGACCGAAGACAACGCAGCCCTTAGGCTTTGCTCAGGGCCGTTAGCGGCACGACTTGAGCTCGCCGACAAGTCCTGTCATATGGCAGATGATGCCTTGATGGTGAATCAGGGGCTCAAATGTCAAGATTAACAATCCACAAATAAGTGTGATATTTCAAAAAGTTAAATGGTAGGATAAAGGTGAAATTGTTTTTCATATGGCAGACTACATTATTAAAAAGCCCCTCGAATATCAAGGGGCTTTTCAATTAAACTTCCGGCGGCGACCTACTCTCCCACGCAGTCCCCCGCGCAGTACCATCGGCGCTGAAAAGCTTAACTTCCGTGTTCGAAATGGGAACGGGTGTGACCTCTTCGCCATAGCCACCGGAAAACTTGTAATTAGCTTTCAGCGTTTAGCAGCCAGTATTCAGAAAATCCCGTCTTCCTGCTGAATGCTGAGAGCTTATAAACTTAAAATATGGAGAATGCAATCAAAGGGCATAAACAGTTAATTATGGCCAAGCCTCACGACCTATTAGTACCAGTTAGCTGAATATGTTACCATACTTACACATCTGGCCTATCAACCTCGTAGTCTACGAGGGGTCTTCAGCTCTTCTGCCGAAGCAGAAGAAAGGGATATCTTATCTTGAGGTTGGCTTCCCGCTTAGATGCTTTCAGCGGTTATCCATTCCGAACGTAGCTACCCAGCAATGCCGCTGGCGCGACAACTGGAACACTAGCGGTTCGTCCATCCCGGTCCTCTCGTACTAGGGAAAGATCCTCTCAAATATCCTGCGCCCACGAAAGATAGGGACCGAACTGTCTCACGACGTTCTAAACCCAGCTCACGTACCG
>JAFDAM010000087.1 GCA_019313825.1 Deltaproteobacteria bacterium | reverse complement strand
TGACCGCCATTCTGGTTGATAAGGGACACGATCTCCTTATTCACCTTACCCACCAGGACCATCTCCACCACATCCATAGTCTTTTTATCGGTCACACGCATCCCGTCCACGAATTTAGATTCAATGGAGAGATCTTTTAGAAAATTACCTATCTGAGGGCCGCCACCATGCACGACAATGGGATTAAGGCCGACGTATTTCATCAGAATGACATCCAGCGCAAAGTTCTTCTTCAGTCCTTCATCAACCATGGCATGCCCGCCATACTTGATTATGATAGTGGCATTATTGAACCTCCGGATATACGGAAGCGCTTCAATAAGGACTTCAGCCCTATCTGTCATTTGATTAGTCATTGGTCATTACTCACTTTTCATCGGTCATTTATCATTCAGCATTTGTCATTGAGTATTTGATATTGATAAATCACAGGATATACCTGCTCAGATTTTCATCCTCCATGATATCCTCTAATTTTTCCGTCACATATTTTTTATCTATAATAAATGTTTTTGTCTCCATATCAGGGGCATCAAATGATATCTCGTCCAGGAGTTTTTCCATAACCGTGTAAAGACGCCGGGCCCCTATGTTCTCCATAATTTCATTGACCCTGCTGGCTATGGAGGCAATCTCCTTAATCGCCGACTCATCAAATCTCAGGTCCAGCCCTTCAGTATCAAGGAGCGCCTTATATTGAGTAATCAGGGCATTCTTAGGCTCCGTGAGAATACGGATAAAGTCTTCCTGTGAGAGGGAATAAAGCTCCACCCGTATGGGAAATCTGCCCTGGAGCTCCGGTAAAAGGTCCGATGGCTTACTCACATTAAAGGCGCCCGCGGCAATGAAAAGTATATGATCAGTCTTAACCATACCATACTTGGTGATCACTGTGGAACCTTCCACAATGGGAAGGAGGTCTCGCTGCACGCCTTCTCGGGACACATCCGGCCCATGCCCGGAATCGGAACCTGCAACCTTATCCAGCTCATCCAAGAATATGATCCCGTTCTGCTCAGTAATACGGACAGCCGTCTCAATCACCTTATCAATATCTATAAGCTTCTGGGATTCTTCCTGAGCAAGAATCTCCCTTGCCTCCAGGACCTTTACCCTCCTCCTCTTCGTCTTGCCGGGAAAGATATTTCCAAAAACCTCTTTGACATTGAACTCCATCTCTTCAATGCCCGAACTCGAAAAGATCTCCACCATGGGCACATTCCTGTTGGCGGTCTCTAATTCCACGTAACGGTTATCCATCTTACCGTCCCGCAGCATCCGTCTCAACTTATCTCTTGTTGAATTACTTTCTACCTTATCAGTCCTGACCACCTCCAGGACCTTTTCCCTATCCCCCTCATCTGCTTCGTGAGGCTCTTCCTTCTTTTTGGGCAAGAGGATGTCAAGAAGCCTCTCCTCGGCCAGTTCGCGTGCTTTTTCCTTGACCTCTTCCTGCTCTTCTTTTTTGGTCATGTTCACGGCCAATTCCGTCAGGTCCCTGATCATGGATTCCACATCGCGCCCCACATAACCTATCTCGGTGAATTTTGTCGCCTCTATCTTAAGAAAGGGCGATTTAGCAAGCTTGGCCAGACGTCTGGCAATCTCTGTCTTTCCTACCCCCGTCGGACCGATCATGATAATATTTTTCGGAGCGATCTCATCCCTTAGGTCGGGTGATACTTGCTGTCTACGCCATCTGTTTCTCAAGGCAATGGCCACGGAGCGCTTGGCCTGATCCTGACCTATGATATATTTGTCAAGTTCGCCTACAATCTCCCTTGGCTTTAAGACCTTCATAATATGGTTTCTCATCTTTTCCATTAATACTCCTGTTATTCAAGCTCATGTACCTCTATCTCCTCATTGGTATAGAGACAGATAGAGGATGTAATCTTCATGGCCTCCATGGCAATGGCTGCTGCATCCAGATCAGAGTGTGCAAGCAATGCACGGGCAGCTGCAAGGGCGTAAGGCCCACCGGAACCTATCGCTGCCACAGATTCGTCAGGCTCAATGATATCACCGGTTCCGGATATGATTAGCGTGTGATCCTTATCCATGGCAAGCAGCAAGGCCTCCAGTCTCCTGAGAATCTTATCAGTTCGCCAGTCCTTGGCCAGCTCAACAGCAGCCCTGTTCAACTTCCCGTTGAACTTCTCCAGTTTCCCCTCCAGTCTCTCGAACAGGTTAAAGGCGTCCGCTGCCGCCCCGGCAAATCCCACCATGACCTTTTCCTTATACATAAAACGGACCTTTTTTGCCTTGTGCTTCATAATGGTCTCACCGAGACTCACCTGCCCGTCTCCTGCCATAACCGACTTCCCATCCTTCCTGACCGCAAGGATTGTAGTCGCCCTTATCTTTGCCAAGGTATCTTCTTTCATATTATGGATATCCTTATTAATCACTGTTAATATATCGCCCTATAGGGTGATTAGGCGCTGGATACTGGGTCTCCTGCGTCTCCTTATCATCACCGCCTTGGATGTGCCTTATCATAGACCTCCATGAGCCTGTCGAGGCTCACATGCGTGTATTGCTGCGTGGTGGAGAGGCTCACATGCCCAAGGAGCTCCTGCACTGATCGCAGATCAGCGCCTCCATCAAGGAGATGGGTGGCAAAAGTATGTCTCAGAGAGTGCGGGGTAATATCAGTCATCAACCCGCACTCCCTGACATATCTCTTAATAATCGTGCTGATACTACGGGTTGTCAGGCGACCGCCCTTGAAATTTAAAAAGATGGGGGCGTCCTTGTCATCTTGACTTTTTCTCCTAAGTGGCAGAGTGGCCTCGATGTAATCTTTGACTGCCTTAAGTGCCTGCCGACCGATGGGGATAATCCTCTCCTTATCCCCTTTGCCAAGGACCCTGATCAGGCGCTGGTCAAAATCGATACTTGACAGATTCAATCCGACCAGCTCTGCCACCCGAATACCGCACGAATAGAGGACCTCTAATATGGCCAGGTCCCTCAAACCAAGAGGTTTTGTCTTATCAGGCCCTTCAAACAGCCTGAACATCTCATCCACAGGAAGATAAGCGGGGATATACTTCCCCTGCTTGGGAGTGGAGATTTCAGCCGCAGGATTTCCCATACTCAGGCCGTTTCGCTCAAGAAAATAGAAAAACGAACGGAGTGCGGAAAGTTTACGGGCGATTGTTTTCCTCTTGTACCTTCCGAACAGACTCCCCAGATACTGCCTGATAACCTGAAAGTCGATATCGCCCAGCTCAGTAGAAGCCTCTTCGCCCCCGGATGACCCTCTCTTATCGTATAAAAACCCCAAAAACTGCTTTAAATCAGTCTTGTAATTCCTAATGGTATGATCAGAATAACCTCTCTGTGATCCAAGGTAGTCAATAAACTTATCTATGAGATCAGCAAGGGCCATATTTATGATGATTAATATCTCCTAGAAAAAGACTGTAAAGATACCATATTCCATATATTTGGCAATGAAAAAATTAACTTATACCATTCTGGGCTTGACTTTGTTTTAGCTGTTGATGTAATTTTTTTCTTTTTGATCGATGACATTTTCCGCTACAAATCTTTCATTACCCCCTTTAACCACCAAATTTGAAAGGAATCATATAAATGGAAAGAAAAATTGAACAATTAAGAGATGTTGCTTTATTGGCCCATGTGGGTTCAGGAAAAACTTCCCTGGCTGAGGCCATACTTTTTAACGGAAAGGCAACCAAGAGGCTTGGCAGGGTAAATGACGGGACTTCAAACATGGACTTTGAACCCGAAGAGATAAAAAGGAAGATAACCATAAGCTCATCCTTTCACCACTGCGACTGGAAAAAACACTATCTAAATATTATCGATACCCCGGGTGATGACAATTTTAATTCAAACACCAAATCTTCACTTCAGGCGGCAGATGGCGCGGTTGTGGTCATTGACGCAACAGCAGGTGTCAAGATAGGCACAGAAAAGGTATGGGATTTTATAGATGAACAGTCTCTCCCAAGGATCATCTTTATCAATAAGATGGACCGTGAACGGGCAGACTTCTTTAAGGTGGTGGAGGAGATCTCCAACAACTTTAACACAAAAGCCACACCTGTCTTTTTACCCATAGGAGCTGAAGACAAGTTCCAGGGATTGGTGGATCTGGTAAAGATGAAGGCCCATACCTGCTCAAAGGACGGCAGCGGAAACATCGAGGGTTCGGAAATTCCGGGCGATATGGCAGATGAGGTCGGTGAGTGGCGAGAAAAGATGATCGAAAATATCGTTGAGGCCAACGATGACCTTATGGAGAAATATCTGGAGGGGGAAGAGCTTGATGACAAGGAGATAGAAGAGACCCTGATAATAGGGATCAAATCAGGATCACTTGCGCCTATCATCTGCGGTTCAGCAACCCTTAATATGGGTGTGACACAGTTGATGAATCTTATTGTGCAGGGACTCCCCTCTCCCATGGAGAGAGAGCCCTTCGAAGGGACCAAACCGGGCAGCGATGATGTAGTTCAGAGGAAATCATCAGAGGACGAGCCTTTCTCAGCCCTTGTCTTTCAAACAGTAGCAGACCCCTTTGCAGGTCAGTTAAGCATATTAAGGGTCCTTTCAGGCACCCTCACACCCGAATCGTCCTTATACAATGCCAACAAGGAGAATAAAGAAAAGTTAGGACAGATCTTCCTCCTGGAAGGCAAAAAACAGCAGCCCACGGAGAAGGCAATACCGGGCGATATTATTGCCTTTGCAAAGTTAAAAAAGACTGCAACAGGGGATACCCTGTGCCTGGAGGGCGAACCGATCCTATACAAACCTGTTGAACCTCTTCCGCCGGTCCTATCATACGCTGTTGAGGCCAAAACGAAGGGCAGTGAAGATAAGGTGTTCTCTTCACTGTCCAGACTTCTTGCTGAGGATCCCACCCTGAAAATTAGCAGGGATCAGGCAACCGCTGAAATCATCCTTTCGGGAACCGGACAGATTCACCTTGAGACGACCTGCGAAAAGCTGAACAATAAATTTGGAGTGGAGGTCAACCTTACGCCCGTAAAGGTCCCCTACAGGGAAACGATTAAAAAGACCGTGAAGGGGGTCATATATCGACACAAAAAGCAGTCCGGAGGGCGGGGACAGTTCGCGGAGGTCCACTTCGATATCTCCCCCCTGGAGAGCGGAGGGGGTTTCGAGTTTGAAGAGGCCCTTTCGGGCATGAATGTTCCGCGTAACTTTGTTCCTGCTGTGGAGAAGGGATTGAACGAGGCCATAATGCGCGGTACCCTGGCAGGCTACCCGGTCGTTGATATGAAAGTGAGGTTCTATGACGGGAAGTCACACGATGTGGACTCCTCTGAGATGGCATTCAAGATAGCCGCAATTATGTGTTTCAAGAAGGGCTTGCAGGAGGCTAACCCTGTGCTGCTTGAGCCCATCATGAAGATGGAGATCACCGCGCCTGAAGATAATATGGGTGATGTCATGGGAGACCTGAACAGTCGGCGCGGCAGGGTCCTGGGAATGGACAGCAAGGGTAAATACCAGGGCATCAAGGCGCAGGCTCCCATGTCCGAGGTGCTGCGATATGCCATTGATCTGAATGCAATAACAGCGGGTCGCGGAACTTTCCAGATGGAGCATTCGCATTACGAAGAACTTCCTGCACAGCTTTCTGAAAAGGTGATCGCCGAAGCCAAGGAAACCGAATAGGAATCATTGAATGGACAGACAGTTCAGAGTGGGTGTTTTGACCATAAGCGATAAAGGCTCCCGCGGAGAGAGAAAAGATGAGAGCGGAGATATCGCTGTCAGGATGCTCGAAGGTGAAGGATTCTCGACAATAAAAAGAAGTATTGTCGCTGACGACCGCAAACAGATTGCAGATACCCTGGTCGAATGGGTTGACAACGATGGGCTCTCCCTGATCATCACCTCGGGAGGTACTGGATTAAGCCCCACAGACGTTACTCCCCAGGCCATGCAGGAAGTCATCGATTATCAGGTCCCGGGCATCTCCGAAGCAATGAGGGCGGCAAGCCTGGAAAAAACAGCTCATGGCATGCTGTCCCGCGCCATTGCGGGTGTCCGTGGGACTTGTCTGATTATAAATCTGCCCGGCAGCCCAGGGGGGGTAAAAGACAATCTCTCTGTTGTATTGCCGGCGCTTGAACACGCCCTTTCTAAGCTTGGCGGGGACACTTCCGATTGCGCGACACCGGAGCATTAAACATTGGTCATTTATCATTGATCGTTGGTTAATCATTAAATGATAAATGATACATGCTATTTGCTTACTTCTCTATTCAGCCAATCCAGATAACTCTGACTCCCCGCAATCACGGGTATGGCCAGGATCTCGGGCACTGCATAAGGGTGTATCTCCTGGATAGCCTTTTCCAGATCTCCGTACAGGTCATCCCGGGTCTTCATGATTAAAAGCCACTCTTCAGCCTCGTCAATATTTTCCTCCCACCAGAACATGCTTGTTATGGGACCGACGATCTGGGCACATGCAGCCAGCCTCTTTCCTACCACCTCTCTTGCGAGCCTTTTGACATCCTCTTTCTTTTCCGTTGTTGTGAAAACCTGAATATATTCTGTCATCTCCTATCCATCTCCTTGTTTTAAAAACTAAATAATATCAGTAATGTCCGGTTAGGATTTTGCATTAATGACATCTGTATTCTAAAGATGGCCCGTAGGGGTCTCTTTTCAATGGCGAACGGGTTAGAAGCAAAACTTTTATAAAAGGCGCCTGCCCCCGATAAACCGGGATCTTCGACAGGCGGACGGAATGCTTCTCCGTTATTCAG
>JAFDAM010000086.1 GCA_019313825.1 Deltaproteobacteria bacterium | reverse complement strand
ATTAGGGGATTAAAGAGCAAGCCACAAAGCGCAAAACTCAGAAGACAGAAGAACAAAATACTGATCCTGTTTGGTTTTCCCATATACCGTACGCCTTAAACCTTATACCTTTTTCATATAGATATGGCCTTGAAAAAATGGGCTTAGCCGGATCACAAGCAACGCGGCTCCTTAGATCCGGCATCAGCGGGGAAATGATGTCTTGGTGGTGGATCAGGGTCTTCTTTCTCTTTTGACATACAGGTACATCTATCATATACTCTCCGGAATCAAATCACTTATTCTAGGACACTACAACGGATCTACACGCACGGACGTTGCTTCTATGAGCTATATCAGCCATCAGCTATGAGCTCAAAACGGATCTACAAGCACGGACGTTACTTCTATGAGCTTACAAATAACCTGTAATATAGGAGGATAAAATGGACGTTATTGTTGATAACCCGAGCAAGGTAGATCAGGCAGAGATTATTGTAGGTATCCCTTCTTATAATGAGGCAGACTCCATATCTTTTCCCACGGACGTGGCAAGCAGAGGACTATTAACCTATTTCTCTGATAAAAAATCCGTAATCATCAATGTTGACAATAATTCTCCGGACGGGACAAAAGACGCCTTTATGAACACACCGACAAAGGTCCCCAAGATCTATATCTCCACACCGGAAGGAGTAAAGGGAAAGGGAAATAATTTCTTGAACCTGTTTGAGGCCGCTGTTGAACTCAATGCCAAGGCCGTGGTCGTCGTGGACGCTGACCTGAAGAGCATCACCCCGCAATGGATTCAATACCTGGGCGAGCCTGTCTTCGCGGGTTTTAATTACGTAACCCCCATCTATGTACGTCATAAATATGATGGCTCCATCACCAACCATATCGCCTATCCCCTTATAAGGACCCTGTTCGGGCTGAGGGTGAGGCAACCGATCGGCGGAGACTTCGGGTTTTCAGGAAGAATGGCCAGGGCCTTCCTGTCGGAAAAGCTCTGGACCGACAGGATCGGCAATTTCGGCATAGATATCTGGATGACCTCCATTGCCATTGCCAGGCGTTTCAAGGTATGCCAGACCTTTCTGGGTTCACCCAAGACTCACCGTGCCAAGGACCCTGCCAAGCATCTGGGCCCCATGTTTATACAGGTAATAATGACCCTCTTCGATCTTATGATCGATTTTGAATACCTGTGGAAGGATACCACGGAGAGCTGGCCAAGCAGTATCTTCGGTTTCGGTCTCGGCGTCGAAGAGAAGCCGCCTGCCGTTGATGTCAACACGGATGTCTTATATAAAAGTTTTGTCTCGGGCTTTGACACGTATGGAGAGCTGTGGGATAAATTCATTACCAAGCCTGAGTTGATAGAACTCAAAAAGGTAAAAACGATGTCAAAGGAACAGTTCTATTACCCGAGCGATCTATGGGCAAGGATTCTGTTCAGCTTCGCTATTGCCTACAGGAATAATGCGATCCCCCGTGAACAGATTATCGAGTCCATGATCCCCTTTTATCACTCCAGGATCCTCTCATTTGTCAACAAGACGGGCCAGATGGATATTAAGGAATGTGAAGAGTATTTTGAGGCAATCAACAGGGTATTTGAAGGTGAGAAATATTACCTGATAAACCGATGGGATGAAGACCAGAAAAAGCTTGGACACAAGCTTTTCAATTAAGCACCGATTTGGGGAGCCTTTTGCCCTGAGCCTTGCGCCTATTGGTTATATATAGGCTATGGCACTGATCTCAACGCTAATGCCGAAAGGGAGTTTGGCTGCCTGAATACAAGTCCTCGCTGGAAGGTCTTCCGTAAAATACTTCTTATATACGTCATTGAAACGGCCGTATTCTTTTATATTAGCCAGATACACGGTAACCTGAAGGACCTTGCCCAGGGACGACCCGGCCTCCTCAAGGATGATACGGATATTCTCCAGCGTTAATTTGGATTCTTCCTCAATAGTTCCGAGGGCAACTTGATTGGTTTTAGGATCTACCGGTCCCTGCCCGGAGATATAGATCATTCCATTATGTATGGTTGCCTGGGAATAGGGACCTCCCAAGATCGCGGCCCTGTCTGTCTCAAATACCCTTTTCTCTCCCATCATAACCTCCATATCTCCTTGACATTATCTAATCCTCCTCAGGTTTAGTTCCGGTCAGGCGGTAGAAGGGCGCCCAGTAGGCCTTTCGGACCCTTTTAACCCCGCGCTCCGCAGCCCTGCTGGTTGTGTAGACCAGGGAGTAGAGGGTCGGAACAACTACCAAAGTAAGGACAGTGGCCAGAGCCAGGCCGAAGATTACAGCAATAGCCATGGAGCTCCACCACTGGCTTGATTCACTGACCCATGACATTTTCATCTCATGAAAGTCATAGGCAATGCCCGTAACCATGGGAAGCAGCCCCAGTATCGTTGTTATTGCCGTCAAAATAACTGGCCTGAGGCGCGTGCATCCCGCGGCGATTATGGCCTCCTTTGTATGGATACCCCTTTCCCGCAGCCTGTTGGTATAATCGATAAGCACAATGGCATTATTGACGACCACACCGGCAAGGGATATTACCCCTACCCCGGTCATGATGAGACCGAAGGGATATCTCATCAGGGCTAGTCCTATAAAGACCCCTCCAAAAGAGAGGACCACGGATGTCATTATGATCGTGGGCTGGGTGACAGAGTTGAACTGGGTAACAAGTACTAGAAAGATGAGTAAGATCGACACTACAAAGGCCTTGGACAGAAATTCCTCAGCTTCCTTCTGCATATCCAATTCGCCGGTAAAACGGACCTTGTAACCGGGCGGCAGGGTAAAATCGGCCAGGATCTTCTCGGCCTGGGCCCTGACCACCGGTCCGGGCATCTGTTTCTCATCAACATTTGCCTTGACCGTGACCACTCTCTCATGATTGATCCTGTTGATCTGACCCAGACCTCCGGTAACCTCATACCCGGCAATAGTACTCAAGGGAACAAGACCCTTGGCCGTTGGAATGAGCAGTTCACGCAGGATATCGGTCACCCTGCGGTCAGATTCGGACATCTGTATCGTGATGTCAAAGTCTTCATTGCCCTCGCGAAACGTGGACGATTTCATGCCCTTAAAAGCAACCTTAAGGGCGAATCCGACCACATTTGTGGAAAGCCCCAGCATCGCCGTCCTTTGCCGGTCAATCCTTACCTTTACGGTGGGGGAGCCTGCCACATAATCATCGCGGATATCCTGAACAAACGGCATCTTTTCCAGCACTCCCCGGATCTGCTGCGCGATACGGCCCAGGATATCAACGTTGTCCCCCACGACCTCTATATTGATAGGCGCCCCAGTGGCGGGCCCATGTTCCTGTTCAGTGATACTTATCCGGGCGCCAGGTATGCCCATGATTCGTTTTCTGATCTCATCCATTGTCTGTGGGGACGGTTCCACCCTTTCTTTCATGTCGTAGAATTGTATGCCTATATGGTTTGGCGAATATTGCTCAAACACAGATCCGCCGCCGGCTACGGCTACAGTGCGTGAATAGATCTGTTTGATATTGACTATATCAGTGATGCCGTTTACCTGTTGTCCGTTTCGCAGGGTATGGATCTTCTTCTCTCTCTGATCGTAATAACATTGTGCAGGATCGGCATCAGGAGGCGCCAGGCCCGAACCGGGCCCCGCGCACAGCGCTATCTCCACCTGACGGGCGATCCTGTCAGAGTACTCAAGGTCAGCTCCCTCCGGCATGTCCAGATTAACATAGATACCGTTAGGCTCGATGCTGGGGAAAAACTCCATAGGCTTCTCAAGTCCTACCTGATAAAGCCATATTAAGGCCATTGCCACTACTGAAAGGAATGCTATGGAAAGGACTGCAAGCCTGTGTTCTATTGCGCTACTCAGGAGACTGCGATAGGCCTTGAGCAAGGGACCTCTGACAGTTATGGGGGTCTCTCCCGCCCTTTCGATCTCCTCCGCGCTTGCCTTTGCCCCTGTAAAACGGTGTCCAGATGGTAATTTCAGGAATATGGCCGCGAGGGCCGGGTTGATGACAAGCGCAACGAACAGGGAGGCGGTCAAGGTTATTATTAGCGTCTTGGGCAGATATGCCATGAACTCACCCATAATACCCGGCCAGAACACAAGCGGGAAAAATGCAACCAGGGTTGTCAAGGTCGAGGCGATAACAGGCTGGGCCACCTCTCCGGTTGCCTCTACAGCCGCCTTGATGCGCGGCACACCCTGCTCCATATATCTGAAGATGTTCTCCACGATGACTATGGCATTATCAACCAGCATACCCAGGGCCAGGGTCAGTGAGAAAAGCACAACCATATTAAGCGTGATACCCAACGCCTTGAGCGCCATAAAAGAGATGAACATGGAGAAAGGGATAGCAAGGCTGACCAGAATAGCGTTGCGAATGCCCAGGAAAAACAGGAGTACCACAATGACAAGAATCAGACCTGAGATAATATTGTTCTCAAGGTCGGATATCATGAGCTTGATCTCCTTGGCCTCGTTCATCAGCTTGGTAATCCTGGTTCCCAGGGGCCAGGTGGGCATGCTCTCCTCAATAATCCGATCCACCTCATCTGCTATACGAGGGACATTCTCTCCGGCACGTTTCTTGACCTGGATGTTGATCGCCTGGTGCCCGTTAAGGCGGGATCTGCCTGACTCGTCCTTGAATCCGTCCATCACATAGGCCACATCCTTGAGGTAGACCGGCCTGCCTTCATGAGTTCCGACGATCAGGCCGTATATCTCTTCAGGTGAATGGAATTCTCCCGGCACCCTGAGCTGGAAACGACCGTCTCCCATACGAATACTGCCGCCTGATATGTTCAGGTTCTCATCAGATATGGCCTTCTGCAATCCAACAATGTTAAGACCGTAGTATGCCAGCTTGTCGGTATAGGGCTCCACCCTGATCTCCCGTTCCAACCCTCCTGTAACCACTGCATCCAGGACACCGGGTATGGTCTCGATCTCCTCCTCCAAATCCTCTGCGATCTCCTTGAGCCTGACAAGATCCACCGTGCCTGAAAGGGAGAGGACAAGAATGGGCATCTCAGAGATATTAATCTCAAAGACCTCGGGATCATCATCAAGATCATTGGGTAGGTCAGGTTTTGCCTGATCTACCTTGTCCTTGGTCTTGGGAAGGACCTCGTCAATATCGGTCCCCGCGACAAACTCGATGACAATGGAGCTCATGCCCTCTGTGCTGGTTGATGTAATTTTTTTAACCGACTCCAGGCCCTTAAGCTTCTTTTCTATGGGGATGGTGATAGACTTTTCGATATCCACCGGAGCAACACCCGGATATCCGGTCTGAATAAAGATATAGGGTATGGTAACGTCAGGGGCCGACTCGCGGGGCAGAGACCGATAAGAAGATAGGCCTAATATAATAATTATCAGGCATAGTATAACAACACTGGTCCTCTTCTGAACTGCCTTTTCAGGGATTATCATGACTTCAGGATCTCCTGAGGATCGGTTACGTTCTTGATGATATCCACTTTCTGTCCTTCATCCAGCAGACGATGGCCCACAATAATGACCCGCTCTCCGGGGTTCAGTCCTGACTTGACATGCACTTGCCAGCCGATCAGCATGCCCAGTTCAATAGACCGCTTCTCAGCCTTGTTCCCCTTTTCCACATAGACAAAACGATCATCTCCCCTTGTGATAACTGCGTACAATGGAATTGATATGGCATTATCATATACATGCCTTACAAGTTCCACCCGCGCGAACATGCCGGGCAGGATGTGTCCGTCCGGGTTTGGAACCACCAACTCCAGGTCATAAAGACGGGCCAGGGTGCGCGGCTGGCGCGAGAGGAAGAGCTTTCTGCCCTTTACCCTTCGTCCTTCCAGGGCCTCGATAATAATATTTGCCTCTTTGAGATCAAATACTGCGGCTACATCGCTCTCCGGCACGCCCACGGTCACCTTGACCTTTTCGAACTGAAGGATCTGGGCGACCGGCTTGTTAGCGCCCATCCAATCACCCTTTTTGGCCTTGATCTCGTTAAGCCTGCCGCTTATTGGGGCCGTAATCCGGGTGCGGCTAATAGCAAGCTTGGCCTCTTTCAATTGGGCGGTAAGATCCTTGAGCCTGGCCTCGATGTTGTCCAGTTCGGTCGCAGCATAGATCTTCCCTTTTACAAGCTTGGCAACGCGGTCTTGATCCAGCATCGCGAGACTGTAATTTGCCTCTATTCGCTCCAGACGTGTAATGTAATCACGATCATCAAGCTCGACCAGAACCTGACCCTTTCTGACCGTCTGCCCCTCCTTGACAAGGACATCAAGAATCTGACCCGAAACCTCTGCCTTTACCCAGAGATTTTCGTATGGCTCTATTTCTGCCGGAAGATTGATCTTGTCCTCTAATCTTTTCGCTTTAAGGGTAAGGGTGATCACCTTTACGGCCGGCACTTCCGTCTTCAAGGCCTCTTTTTTGGCCTTATCCAATCGAGCCTTCTCATCCTTAATATTGAAATACATAACTCCGATAAATACAAGGATGGCCATGACAATCAACCAGGGAAAAACCCCCCAGAAGAAGCGAAGAATCCTTGTTTTTGATTCAGATTTTTCCATATTAGACTTCCTCACCTGTTCAAGAAATGAACTGCTCAGGTTATCAGGTTCACGGCTGGTCGCTGTTTAAACTTGATATACATATAAAAGCCTCCTCCTCGTGATCGCAAAATATATTGCGCTCTGATATGGTGGTATTTCAGTAAAGAATCCACGCCCCAAGGACGTGGCTTTGTTTGCACCCTAAAAGGGTGTATCGACCATAGGAGGCTATGGCTGTCTTTTCAAGACGATATCTTTTTAGAATTCCACTTG
>JAFDAM010000023.1 GCA_019313825.1 Deltaproteobacteria bacterium | reverse complement strand
TTCGGCTTTGCTCAGGGCCGTGAGCGGCACGACTTGAGCTCGCCGACAAGTCCTGTCGAATGGCAGATGATGCCTTGATGGTGGATCAGGGAATGCTTCTCCGTTATTCAGCCTTTCAGACCGAACGCTATCCGAGGAAGCCCGCGTCCGCCTCCTCCGGCTTCATCCGGCCTCCTCCGGCTTCATGCGGATGCACTGCACATAATGTAGTTCGACCATGAAAAGAGACCCCCGCCGGTCATCAACATCCATATGCCGGCATTGCAAAATCCTAACCGGACATTACTGGTGTGAAATGGAATTTTTTTAATTAATCTGACCTTTAAAAGCAGTTAATTTAGGCTATTTTTAAATTTTGTCAACACAAAATTACAAAGAGCCTCTTGACAATAAGTTATCTCAATGTAAAACTTCTCTTATGGAAAATAATATTGAACTCACATATACACCGAAACTAAACGAGGCCCTCCTTATAGTTGGTTTAGATGGGTGGGGAAACGCCCTGGATGTATCAAAGGGTATGGTTGAATACATGATCCGCAAGCTGGGCGCACAACCTTTCGGGAAAATCAATCCTGACCCTTTTTACAGCTTTGATGATCAGCGTCCAGTGGTTGAGGTCGAGGACGGGATACTAAAAACGCTTGATCCTCCTGGAGGTTATTTTTATACCGTCAGCAGCGCTCTTGTTGGACGCGACATCATTTTTCTGAAAGGCACTGAGCCGAACCTTCGATGGTTCAATTTTACAGACTCTGTTCTCTCATTTTGTCACGCGACAGGAGTAAAAACAATAATCAGTATAGGCGGCATGTACGATAATGTCCTCCACACGGATACCATTATCTCAGCTGTTGCTTCAAGCAAGGAACTCCTCACCAAACTTAAAAAGAAAAAGGCCCTTCCGATCAATTACAAAGGGCCCAGTTCAATACATTCCACCTTGCATTTTGAAGCAAAAAAACAGGGCTTTGAATGCCTGAGCCTTTGGTGCCACTGCCCATTCTACCTCCAGGGGACTACGCACTTTGGACACTTATCCTATTTGGGGAAATTTCTCTCAGAGTTTGGCGGATTTGAACTGGATACAGAGGAACTCTCTATTACCTGGAAAGACTCATGCAAACAGATTCAGTCGGTTATCGATAAAAACCCAGAACTTCAGGACAGAATAAATGAAATCCGTAAGACCAAGATCAAGGGTTCGTTGGATATATCCAAGAAACACGATAAGATCATTCACCTGGAGGATTTTCTAGATCCAGGATAGATCTGTGTTATATCCCGAGCCCCGCCCTCTCTTTTATCGCGACCACCAGTCCGGCGATGATCTCTCCGGCCTCACCCTGTATAAAGACATCGGTCAGGCTTTCAGTTAAATGAGTCTTCTCCTTATTGATCTCAATGATCTTTGCCCCGTTCTGTTTGGCTATACCGGGAATGGTATTGGCAGGGGAAACAACCGCTGATGTAGCGACGATCATTAAGGCCTTGGCTGAGGCGGCAATCTGGAAAGATCTATTCAGGACCCCTGGCGGTATGGCTTCGCCAAACATGACAACGCCAGGCTTAAGGATCTTCCCGCATTCACACCTGGGCGGATATACACCCTTTTTCTCTTCTACGGTATACCCTTTTTCACACCACAGACATGACAAAGTGCTTGAATTTCCATGATATTCTATAACATTTTTAGCTCCGCCAGCCTGATGGAGATTATCAACGTTCTGGGTGATGATATAGTGGAGAAAACCCATCTTTTCGAGTTCACCCATGCCGATATGGGCCCTGTTCGGCCTCGCATTGATAATCAGCTCCTCCATATCCCTCAACATTTTCCACACCTTTTCAGGGTCCTGTCTGAATGCTGAGATGGTGGCATATTCATCAGGGTTATATTTTGACCAGAGGCCTCCGGCACTTCTGAAATCAGGTATACCGGATTCCACGGATATACCCGCCCCTGTAAGCGCCATTGTCAACTTCGCGTTACAGATAATCTCAGCTGCCTGAGCTATTAATCTTTCCATTCTATGGCTTCAAGCAGGATCTTGCTATCGGAATTATTATAACTCTTGATCCTTGCCTTCAATATCCTTTGCTCGCCAAAGATATTGATCATCCTGATCTCATCTCCCTCCACATCGATCTGATCAACATTCTCCAGAAGCTTCTCTTCCATGTCATTTCTTAATATATATGCATGTGCTTCACACATCATGAATCTCCCGATTTGAAAAAAACCTATTCAAGGGCCTCAAGGGCCTTGCTCAGACATTTCGTACTCTTGGAAGTCAGTCCTATCATCTCTTTTACGTATCCTGCACTCTCCTTTTTCCCAGCCTCCTCCAACTGTTCCGCAAACATCTCGTATTCTTCACAGTGATGATCATTGTGGTGTATCCAGTGATCAATCCTGATCTTAGCCTTTTCAATAAATTCCATTTAAATATCCTCCTGATCCGTATTATCATTTTCTAAAGCGCTTAAAGGTATCTTAACGGAGAACTTTGTCCCTTTCCCCACATCACTTTCAAGCGTCAATTTGCCACCCATATCCTCAACCAGAATCAAAACACCTGCCAAACCCAGACCATGCCCCCTTGCATGGTACTTCCTTTCCTGTCCCAACTGGAAATATGATTTAAAAATCTTTTTATGGTAGGATATAGGTATTCCCTCGCCGTCATCACGAACAGAGATCAGCAGGGCATCTTCGTCCCGATCTATCTTTAGGTCAATTCTCTTTTTTCGGTATTTTAAGGCATTATTCAATAAATTTGTCAAGATCTGTCTCATCTTGCGGTTATCCAGGCACACATCTTGAGACCACAGGCTTTCATCCATATCAAGCCATATATTCTTTTCTGATAATGCCTCTTTTAAGGTTCCCAGGCTGACACACTCCTTAATGTCTTCCGCGGTTTCATCGTCGGTCAGATCGAATATCTCCACCAGGGGTTCCTTTACAAAATCAGATATGATAAATCTATCTTTATTAATAATACCCTCAGTTGATCTGCCTACCTCAAGGACATCATTTACCAGCCTCATAGCGATCTTTGTGTTCCTAAGTATCCTGTTTAATACTTTCCGCTGTCTTTCAGAGAGAGATCCGTAAATCTCTTCCCTCTCAACCAGGCATGTAACTCCTGCTTTAATAATTGAAAGCGGATTCTTAAGATCATGAACCAATAAATCAGTTTTTATTCTCCTTCTCTTCTTTCTATCTCCTGACTCTCTCTTTTTGTTCTTAATATAGCTGTCAATCCTCTTCTTATCTATTATTTTTCTATCCATATTAACCCCTAAATATCTATACGCGCTCCCCCTGCAGGACTATTTAATAAAAAACAGCCCCTACATAGCCCACAAAGCTACTATCAGGCCTTATATCATAGCTTGTGGTATAGATTAATCTTTCTCCCTTTGCAGCTCCCATCCTTTTCATTGCGGCTATAGCTGTAGCTGCCGCCCCTGAACAGCATGCATTACTATTTATCAATGATTCCCGTATTATTTCTTCGGTGTCCATCTCTAACATGAGATCCACTACTCTTTTATCGTTCTCACTCTTTACCCAATCCACGGCCTCTTTGCCGACACCTTTGGGTGTAAAGGCATAATTATATCCATAATGCGTAAGATCTGTCGAGCCCAGTACCTTTATTTTTCGTCCTATATCCTCTGCTATCTCAGCAACCCGCTCGCCGATCTTGAGCGAAGCAACCGCGGGCGGCACGCCGATGGGTACGATTAATACATCCGGGAAAAGATATTTTATAAAAGGCAGCTGTAATTCAATCGTGTTATCCTGCTCATAACGGGATTCCGTCTCCACAGTGAACTTAAATTCCGAGACAAGCCCTTCCGCGATATCGCTATCAATCTCCAGATCACCAAACGGAGTAGCCCATAGCCCCTCTTTCATGATAAAATTACTGCTACCAGGATGAAGGTGCCTCCCAAAGATCACAAACGTATCCGGATCAGAATTATTTTTCAGGCATTTTATGACGTTGTATGCTATTTTACCCGAAAAGTACCATCCCGCGTGAGGAACAATTCCTCCTACCGGTTCCTTTTCATGGGAAGGGCATGGAACAGAGGCTCTGGAAAACTCTTCGATTGAATCACGGCAGTCTGACTCATTTGCCGGATACCAGCTTCCTCCAAAATCAGATCTCCTTACTCCCATGGCACCCTCCTCTCAAACCATCATGTTATGTTTCCTTTCTACGTCTTCATGATGGAATCCTGATTTTGATAAATTAACATTTCCTTTTTTGTTCCTTGCCGTAAGGCGCTATTTTAGTATATATCTCTTTTCAGGATTATGGAATCAAGAAAATCAGATTGCAAATAAAAAATATCGTAATAATTTAGCGATTTGAGAAAATACTTGTATTATAGGGGGCTCGGGGATCTCTTGTAAGGGGAGAACTTGATTCATTGGGCCTTAATTTGCGTACCACCATTCAAAGGCAGGCGGATAATTATGTCCATAATATGCCTTAAGGTAAAGGACGAATAGCCTCGATGTAATACGCCTGCCTTGCAAGCTAATCTACTCTGCATTTCTCAAATGGTTTTCTCCCCTGTAAAGAGATTGCTGAGTCCCCTATTCATTTGAAAAGGGCTAAACTGTTACAAAATGTCGGCATATAGAGGTTATATTCATGTCCCCTGATATCGCAGAATGGATAATACGGATACCTGTTCTTCTCTTTGCTATAACCATCCATGAATACTCACACGGCAAGGCAGCCCTTTCCCTGGGTGATCCTACTGCCAAAAACGCGGGAAGGCTATCCCTCAATCCTATTATTCATATTGACCCCCTTGGTGCGATATGCCTATTCTTTTTCCATTTTGGATGGGCCAAGCCTGTTCCGGTAGACGTCAGATATTTCAAGAATATCAGGAGAGACATCGTGATTATGGCACTGAGCGGACCAATATCCAATATAGCAGCTGCGTTCGTGACAGGATTATTCATACGATATTTTCTTTTGCCCTATGAGGTATACCTGAAATTACTGACCTACATGATCCTTATGAACACAGGACTTGGGCTATTTAACCTCCTGCCGATACCCCCACTTGACGGATCACACGTAATGGAAAATATACTACCCTCTGGCGCCTCGAAAATATATAGACAGATGAGTAGATACGCGCCGTTGATATTGATCGGGATCTTGATGCTGGATCGTTTTCTTCATATCGGAATATTCGGCAAGATACTGGGCTATCCAATATTCTACATCGCACACCTGTTTGGAGGGGATAATTTTTACAGACTACTCAATCTATTGTCGTAACAGACTCTTCTCTCTCCTAATATGCACCTGATAACGGAATATCAAATAACTGCCCCGAGATGCTATCAATAATCCTAGGGAACTTTTTTATACTGATACCTAGTTTTTGAAGCCGCGATGCCAGGGAATCCGTGCACAATCTTTCCAATTCCTGTCCCACCATGAAGCGTGACATGAGCAGGTCCGCCAGGTAGACCAGGTGGGTCAGTTCAGGATTGCCGGCCGCTTCTTCTGGATGGTGATGATGCCTGATCACCTCTACCAGGTCTTCAGACAGAGACCAGCTCTCAGCCAATCGGCCTCCCGCTTCCGTGTGGGCAATGCCAAAGACTTCACGTTCCACTCCGATCAGGTTGTCCCCATCCACCTGGGTCCTGCGATAAAAGAGCGGGTACGCGATAGCCATATACTGATCCAGAACTACCTTCCCTATGTCATGCAGCAGACCGGCCGTGTAAGCAATATCAGCCGGCACCTTCCTGGTCAGATCGGCTAACCGCTCACTGATCATCGCCGTTCCAAGGGCATGGTTGAAAAGACCTCCTTTGCAAAGGGAATACCCCTGCCGGTCTTGCGAAAAGAAGTCTTCCACTACGGCTGAAACAACCATCTGAAGGAGCCTCTTTTCACCTAAAACGACCAGGGCCCTGTCTATGGAATCTATCCTCATCTTCATGCGGAAGAATGCCGAATTACACAACTTGATAACCTTGGCGCTGATAATCTGATCCTGACGGATCTCCTTGGCCATGTCCTGCATACTATGGGAATCATCACGAATCATCCGGATGATCTTGAGGGCAATCTGGGGGATGGGGCGCACGCTCTCCACTACGCTGTCAAGCTGCTCAAGGGCCGGTCTTTCAAAATCCGTCTTCGTGGAAGTGGCAGGGATACTGATGGGATCAATATGGCTTTCCCATGTCTCCAGATCCAGGCTCAGGCAACAGCTAAAATGGCCTCCTGTTTCGCTCCTGTGAACAGAAATTCCACTCCCATGCAGGATCTTTTCAACTATCTCAACGGTGCGACCCCCAATATCAAGACTCAGATCTATCTCGGACAGAGGTCCTACCAGGGCGCCGCCAGCAATAGATGCCTCCAGCCTGTCTATTTCTGCTCCTTTATCACACAAGTCCCGGATAAAGAGGGGGAGCCCTGTTGTGGCATAATTTTCAGGCCTCCCAAATACGTCCGTGCTTGTGGGTTCGGGCAGGAGAAGATGAATCAATCCGCCCACACCGGCTTGACGATCACAAAGGGCAACGCCCACACAGGTTCCCAGATAGGCATCTAAGGTCCCTTCTTTTTTCGTACTTACCACATAACTGCCGGATGCAACAGGTTGTCGTGATATATGAGTTTTCCTTATCATTATCTTCGGTAAAATGATTATTCAAATCAATCTCTTCTCTTTAAATCCAGTGGCAGGATAAACCCTATTATTAAAACATCTATGAGTCCATAAAAGGCATGAAAAATATAAATTCGCGGCTTGATAGCTCTTTTATCAGCTTAACTTCCATATAATTAATACTTGCGGCCTTCAGCAACCACTTTTCAGCCTCTTCCCCGCTGTGCGCAAACAGGAATCTCCTGCCGTACCCGATGATCTTCATCATATTGTGGACCGACTTGGACATGGAGGCCATGTCATCCACTATCAATACAGTCATTTCATGAATATCTATCAAAAGGTCCCCCTGAATAAATCCTGAAAAATAATTCTCAATTGTTGCGTGTAAGTATAGGGGAAAAGGGCCTTTTTGTCAAAATAAAAACAATTTCCAGGTTACAATACTCTCAAAATCGTCTTTTGAAAATAGTTTAGCCTTTTAAAAAATATACCTGCACGGGAAGGTGCTCGTCCCGCTGAAGCAGGATTGGAAGGGACGAACTCGATTCAGTGAGCCTTATTCGGCGTGTCTGCAGAGCCCGTCGGGCGGCTATCTGACATAATAATGTGCCGGAAGGAGAATTCCGCTCTACATATACGCCCAACCGCCCGACTGAGTGGCGCCTTCCCATCGCTCTACTCATAAGGCTTTTCGTCCCTGGAAAGAGATTGCTGAGCACCTTCAGTTTAAAAGGGCTAAAGTGTTACAAAAAATTCAAACTGCTTTCAGATCATTGATAGCCTTACCTCCTTTTTTGGAATCTGTGTTCTGACCGTCCCATCTATCAAAAGCCCAAGGCCCGGTATTACTCCTCTTAATGATAATATCACGTAGCCGTTTTCAAGCTCCATCTTAACAGGGAGGAACTCTCCGGCTATTAATTTATTAAGGTCTGCTCCATTGATATCGATTATAGCCTTGGAGGCCAGGTGCCCGAAGGCCTGAATCATCCTGGTGCTTGGTTTAATAAAACTGCCGATCCTCTGAAAGGACCTTAAACCGACCCTCCACACCTTAAATTGTGATGCCCGTATAATATGAGGCGATTCTTTCAACAGCCACCAGCTCCTCTTCCTGCTAAATAATAGATAATCGTCAAAAAGGTCTTCAGAGATTCCAAATCGGCCTTCCAAGTATGAAAAGAGATAGTGCCGATCATCTTCTTCTGCCAATTCTGGCCATGAAGAATCCCACTGAATCGATCTGGTGCGGGTAAAATCTGGCTGCTTTCTTAAGCTGTTTGTCATATGTCATGCCTCTCCATTTTGTAAGTCCCGGCTCATAATGAAACCCCAGATTGATCGGCAGCAGCTCCGCGTTCCTGTTTCCCAACAGGAAATGGACCACGGACTCGTTTTCATCCGGGTTATATGTGCAGGTGGCATAAACCATTTTACCATGATCATCTAAAAGATCGTATCCTCTGATTATTATTTTTTTTTGCAAATCTAATAGCTTCTGACGTATATGTCCCCTGTTGTGTTCGGGGCTTTCCCTGGTTTTCCTGACCCTCCCCTCGCCTGAGCAAGGGACATCGGCCAGTATATAATCAAAACGCTGTTTCAATGGAAATTCCTGGGCCTGATATGAGGTAAGAACGCTATTTAGGACACCCAATCTTGAGAGGGTATTTTCAAGGGGAATATGTCGGTTTGGATATAGCTCATTTGCTACTATGAGTCCGCTGTTGTTCATCAATTGGGCCATGTGAGAGGTCTTCCCACCAGGAGAAGCGCACATGTCAAGGACATGTGAACCAGGTTTCGGCGACAGGGCAATGGATGCAAGGCAGGAGGTAAGTGCCTGTGGATGAATATAGCCAATGAAATATTCAAGAAGATTGCCGGGTGATCTCAAATCAGGTGCCTCAAAAAAGATCTCATCCCTGCGATCAGTCACTCTTTTGAGATGAATTCCCTTCTCTTTTAACATCTGCACCAACAGTTCCGGTTCTATTTTCAGACCATTAACCCTGAGACGGACGGGCATAGGTCGCAACAGGCTTTCTTGAAAGCGGGAAAATGCCGGGATTATCTCACTATAGCAATCAAAGGTCGAATCTATCATATGAATTTAAGAAGTGAAAACAATACAATAACTATTCTTCATCACCGGATCTGTTCCTGTGCACGGCAATTATTCTATATATGAAGCCCGCAAGGAGTGCGCCACTGATCAGTATTATCAGATTGGAAGAGAAAAAGGTCATAATAAACCAGAAAGGATTTTTTAGTCGGTAGGCTGAGATCAGGAGTTGAATCCCGAAAAGCAGAAAAAAGCAGCCCACCAGGATGAGAATAATCTGCCGTATCCACCAAAAAAGCATTGCCATGGGTATTATTAATAAACCCCTCTGTGATTTTTAATACCTCTAGTCTGAATGCGGCACAAGTAGATTGAAAAAAATATGACTGCTTATCTCTTTTTAGCTGATTAAAGGCAAACAGGTCTTGACATATCCGTAACTACTCAAGTTATCAGGCTACGGTTCGCGGTTGATGGCTCTCCGGCCTTGAACCTTGAACACCTGAACGATAATAAACCTTAAAAGTTACCAGTATCTTATCAGGCTAACAGATCCAATTTCGGTAAAACCAGGTCATCAGTAGCCGTATAAGGATCTGTCTTCCCCTCCACGATAGATTCAACTGCCTTTTCAAATTCACCACTCTCGGTCAAAGAACCAAACACCTCTTGAATGAGCCGGCTCTTTACCATCTCTGCCAGCTCTTCCCGTGCCCTGTCTTTTCTCCTCCGCAGATGCATACCTCCGTCAGATTCCATAAGGTATCTGCCATGATTCTCTATCTCTTCAAGCAGCTCTGCCACACCTTTATCAATTATCGCTTCAGACTTAAGAACAGGCGGTTTCCATGCACCCTGTACATATCTCTTTTGACTAAGTTCAAGCATCAACCTCAAATCATTGAAGGTCTTATCAACCCCCTCCCTGTCTGACTTGTTGATCACGAATATATCGCCTACCTCAAGAATACCGGCCTTTAATGCCTGTATATCGTCACCCATTCCCGGCATCACTGTGATAACCGTGGTGTGCGCGCTTTTCACGATCTCCACCTCATCCTGACCAACGCCTACGGTCTCTACAATAATATAGTCCTTGCCCATGGCATCCATGACATCAATCGCGCTTCGGGTGGAACGGGTCAGTCCCCCGAAATGACCGCGAGTGGCAAAAGACCGGATAAAGACTCCCTCATCATTGCTGTGCCGCTGCATTCTGATGCGGTCCCCCAATATAGCGCCCCCGCTAAAGGGGCTGGTAGGATCAACCGCAATGATACCTACAGTCTTTTCCTGTTTTCTCAGGTGACTTAGCATCTGATCAACCAGTGTGCTCTTTCCAACGCCGGGTGCCCCGGTAATGCCGATAATATACGCCCTGCCCGTATGAGGGTATAATTCTTTCAGGGTCTGTCTAACCTCCGGCATATTGTCATCAATATCACTGATCAAACGAGCAACAGTCCTAATATCGCCGGCAAGGACCTTTTCTACAATGGCTGACATAATTTTCACCAATAATATTCGCTATCCACAATCCGTTTTCAGCCCAATTCTCCCTTAAAATCGGGGTTCCTCTTCTCCAGGAAGGCTGTCATGCCCTCTTTTCCATCAGGACTGCTCATACACAAGCCAAAATTATCAGACTCCATATAGCATCCGTCCAGCAGGTCCACATCCAGACCCCTTTCAACACAGTCCTTGATCGCCTTTAAAGAGACTCTCCCCTTTGAGGCCATGATCTTGGCCGTTTTCATGGTCGCCTCCCAGAGATCATCATGGGGAAAGACCTTGTTCACCAATCCTATCTCCTTTGCTTCCCGGGCGTCGATAATCACACCGGTCATGCAAAGCTCTTTGGCCATTGCTTCTCCCACTAGCCGTGAAAGACGCTGGGTTCCCCCGAAACCGGGTATAACGCCCAAGTTTATTTCGGGTTGACCGAACTTCGCGTTCTCAGAGGCGTAGATAAAATCACAGGCCATAGCAAACTCAGAGCCTCCGCCAAGCGCGAAACCGTTCACACAGGCAATTACAGGTATGGGGAGATTTTCCAGGCGAAACAGAACATCCTGACCGTTCCTCGAAAACTCCCTGGCCTGAATGGCCGAAAGATTGACCATATGCGAGATGTCGGCCCCGGCAATAAACGCCTTTTCGCCCTCCCCTGTCAGGATCAGGACCCTGATTGAGCTGTCATCCATAATCTTGTCCAGGGCACTATTGGTTTCGGCAATAACATCCGGGTTGATGGCATTCAATGCCTTTGGTCTGTTGAATTTAATAACAGCCACATCCCCATCTACCTTAAAAATAATATTTTTATATGCCATAACTCACTCCTTTATGCTTTTGTAAGTGTTTAGCTCTTTTCGAACGATTCAGGTGTTCAGCAATTTCTTTACACCCTCTCTATTACCATAGCCATGCCCTGACCTCCGCCGATACAGAGAGAGGCAAGGCCCAGCTCATGATCATCTCTCAGCATCTCATGGATGAGTGTTATAACAATCCTGGCGCCTGTGCATCCAATAGGGTGACCGATGGAAATCCCGCTTCCGAGCATATTTGTCTTCTCCATATCGAGCTTTAGTTCCCGTATGCACGCAATCGCCTGTGACGCAAACGCCTCATTAAGCTCTATTACATCAAAATCATCCATGGCAAGGCCCTCTTTGACAAGTATCTTTCGTACGGCAGGTATGGGACCCAGCCCCATATATGCCGGATCAATTGCAGCAGAAGACCAGGCCCTGATCTTTGCAATGGGCTTAAGGCCCAGCTCTTTTGCCTTCTCATCTGACATAAGCATCAGCGCTGCTGCCGCGTCATTGATCCCGGAGGCGTTCCCGGCAGTAACCGTGCCATCCTTCTTAAAGGCAGGGCGAAGCTTGGCCATCTTCTCCACACTTGTCTCCATGGGTCTCTCATCCGTGTCAAATACCACCGGGGCACCTTTTTTCTGGGGGATAACAACCGGTACTATTTCGTCATTAAAGAGGCCCTTGGCTATGGCCTCCATTGCCCTCTTATGGCTGAGGGCTCCAAGTTCGTCCTGCTCCTCCCTGGAAATGTCGTATTTTTCAGCGATGTTCTCGGCAGTTACACCCATGTGGTAGCCATAGAAGATCTCAAACAGGCCGTCCATGATCATGAGGTCAACAAGTTCCGAATTATTCATACGCGCCCCCCACCTGACCTTTGGGAGGGCATAAGGGATCAGGCTCATGTTTTCCATGCCGCCTGCCAGAATAACATCGGCCTCCCCATGACGTATAGCTTGGGCAGCAAGCGCCACGGCCTTCATGCCGGAAGCGCATATCTTGTTCACGGTAAAAGCGCTTGTCTCCTTGCTTATCCCGGCCTTGATCATGGCCTGTCTGGTCACATTCTGACCCTGTCCTGCACCCACCACGTTTCCCATGATAACTTCATCGATCTGAACGGGCTGAAGGGAATCGCCGTAGTCATAGCCCTCTTTTTCCAGTTCAATCATCCCGAGCCCCTTCAGGGAATCAGGTTCAAACCCGGTCAGGGTTTCAGTCGCCACAGGTCTCAGATTTACCTTTTTAAGTGTCTCTTTCAATACCAGGGCTCCAAGTTGAACCACAGGCGTACCATTTAAACTCGCACCGAAGGTCCCCACTGGGGTCCTTGCACCAGAAACAATTAACACATCTTGCATAATTCCATCTCCTTAAATTTTATTTAAATCCATAACGCCCCCGAATTGAAGGGGGAAAGTTAGTGGTCTCCGTATGATTATAGAATCCTCCTTACACCATCTGCGATGATAACTCCTCAGACCTCCTGCCCTCCTTTTTTCAAAATGGTATCTTGATTGTCGAAGCACAAGAATGCTGAGTGAGAGCTAAGCTTATCCCGCCCCACTGAATCTGAAGGGAAAATCAATATATAAAGATGTCTCTTTCCAAGTCAAGATAAATTGAACTCCAGCGCAGCCACGCTTGATCAGGAAAGAGACGGGATGGCGAATTTGATCGCCTCTGGCCGGCTTGTTTGCCTCCGTCGAATTGGAAAATCGGTTATTTCCGTAATTTCCCCTGACATATCTCAAAGTAGCTCGATAATTTTATTTGCATTATTTTAAGCACATGATAGATATTATGTTACAGATCAGGTTCAGGGTTCAACGTTGGAGAACTATTATGCGCGAACCTAATAAACTGAGTAGATAATAGCCAGAAACAGCGCTTTAAAAAAAGGAGATAACACGTGAACCCTCTTGCACTAGAACTAAACGAGGTCATTCAAAAGGCCAATCCCCATATCTATGAAATGCTCTCTATTGTCGGTAAAAACCTCTTTTTCCCCAGAGGTATTCTGTCACAGAGCGCGGAAGCCAAAGAAAAAGCGCACCTATTTAACGCCACCATAGGCATGGCAAAGGAGAAAGGCAAGACCATGCACCTGTCTTCCGTCATGGACATGTTGAGCGGACTGGAACCGGAGGAGTCCCTCACCTATGCCCCCTCTTTCGGGATCATGCCCCTCAGAGAGGCCTGGAAAGAGGCCATACTGGAAAAGAACCCCTCGCTTGAAGGTAAAGATATAAGCATGCCGGTCGTCACTCAAGCAATCACCCACGGTCTCAGTGTGTTCACGGATGTCTGGGTCGATCCTGGCGACGCGATCATCCTGCCGGACAAGATATGGGGCAACTACAATATGATTTTTTCCGTACGAAAGGGGGCGGACATCATCCAGTATCCCCTCTTTGACAGGGCTGGAGGATTCGATCTCAAGGGCTTCAGGGAATGTCTTCTGGCAGAAGCAGAAAAAAGGGATAAACTTATCGTGCTCTTGAACTTTCCGAACAATCCCACCGGATATACGGTCAATGCGGCTGAAGGAAATGAGATAGCAGATATCCTGGCAGACATTGCCCGGAAAGGAACAAACGTGCTGGCCGTTTCAGATGACGCCTATTTCGGGCTCTTTTATGAAGATAATGTGCTCAATGAATCCCTGTTTTCACGGGTAATAGACAGAGAACCAAGGCTGCTGGCCGTTAAACTGGACGGCGCCACCAAAGAGAACTATGTATGGGGCCTGAGAGTCGGTTTTATTACCTACGGCGCATGCCTGAATGGTGAATCAGCGCTCTTCCATGACGCCTTAGAGAGGAAAACCGCCGGCGCAGTGAGGGGTTCCATCTCTAACTCATCCCATCTGAGCCAGTCAATAATCCTCAAATCATTGAAGGCCCGTACATACAAGGCTGAAAAACAGGAAAAATTCGTGATCATGAAAGAACGCGCCCTAGAGGTAAAACAGGTGCTGACAGACTCAAAATATGACCAGGCATGGGAACCCTATCCTTTTAATTCCGGATACTTCATGTGCCTCAGATTAAAAACCGTGGAGGCTGAACCTCTGAGAATCCACCTCCTTGAAAACTATGGCGTGGGCCTGATCTCTCTTGGAAAATGGGACATGCGCATAGCCTTCTCCTGTATTGAGAAGCAGGATGTAAAGCAGCTTTTTGATACTATCTTACAGGGTGTAAGAGACCTGGAATCATTAGACACTTCTTCCCTCCATCTCAAGCCATGATTATCGAGATCTGAATCGAGCTTTATTGTTCCTTTTACTATTCTTCTAAATTAATGGTTTTTATGCGTTACTGTTAAAGTATTACTTTAGGCTTTAATCTCCTGCCCTTTCAGTAGTAACGGTTCTTTACCCATATATTCACTCCAGAAAATGGATAAGTTCCTCTGGAATATAATAGTGAATTAGATTTTTTTATCATTTTCTGGTATGGTAGCATATCATTTTTAATAACTTTAATAGGTAGCATCTAAAATAACACATGTGGAAAGATTCAAAAAACCTTATCAAATCAATCAAGAAAGAAGATTGGGCCAAAAAACTCCAAGTTCAAGATGATTTCTGGCCTAAGATGATGGAATGGGTCAGGGAACTCCTTCTTCCTGATTTTCTTGCCCAGCTTTCATACCAGGTGAATGAAATCATTGATATCTATCCGGATCAATCTGAACGAGAGATCCTGGAGCTGGTTGGCATGAACATCGTGGATTTTCTTGATGCTCGCTCTGCCTCTGTTCGCATATACGATCCTGACACTGAGCAGATGCTCTCCTACGGTTCATACCCCTTTGAGGAAAAATACAGAGAGACTTACATACCATTAGAAGGTAGCGTAGCCGGAGAAGTGATACAGACTGGTCGGCCCTACCTGGTCCCCAATATCCTAAAAGAGGATCTCTACCTGGATAAAACGGTTATTGAACGAACGGGGACCTATTCACTGATGGCAATTCCCTTGGAGATCCCCCGTTTTTCCCATCATGAACGAAACACAGTAGGTGTAATCCAGATCTACTACCCTGAAAAGGACAGAATCTTCACCTCCCTGGAGATACAGATGGCCGAGCTCATGTCCCACAGACTTAGCTTTGTTATGGCACGAAAAAAAATTCTCTCCATGCAAAGGATAAGTGAAACAAAAGAGGCAATTATTCAAAAGATCTTTTTAAAGCTTGGGACATGGGAGGGGATCAAGATGAAGGATGCCTTTAACAGAGTGATCCCTGAACTTGTAGATATCATCAATATTCAGAGTTGCGCCCTGTTCTCCGTTTCAGAGGATCTTGGACATGTGGTCCTTGAAGCTGGATATCCGGATTCCAGCGAACGTCACGGTATCGGAAAGACGTTTCCTATCTCCAGTGAGCAGGCCTTTGAACTGGTTTTGAACCTGAGAGACTACACTAATGAATCTCCCCATGAGATGGTTACCAAGGCTTACGTTTTGGTGACAGATCCCCAAAAGAGCAACATCGTGTCAAAGCAGGTAAAAAGGTTTGCATCTGACCAAAACATTAACTCCATCTTATACATTCCCCTTAAGGTAGGAGAAGAGATCACCCATTTCATGACCTTCGATGCTGTTGATCAGAGACAGAGCTACACTGCTGAAGAGATTGAAATCTTTCTGTTTTTGGGTCGAGAACTAATGAAGGCCCGTATGATGGAGCGCCTGGACGATATCCTTCACGATATTAAGAACCCAGCCATCGCTATAGCCGGTTTTGCTCGAAGGCTCAAACAACTCCTTGGAAATGAAGGCTCCTTATCTGAAGATTCCACAATCAAAAAGTATGTTGATATCCTTTTCAAAGAGACAAGCCGCATTCAGGAGATGGCCATGAGTATGTCTCAAGCGGGTAGAGAAAAAATCGTGAACCTGACAGAGTTGCTCGGGAATCGCTTTGAGATCAACAAGGAGGCTATCAAAGAGCAGCTCAGGCAGAATGTGACACTTGAGGAAGGCCCTTTTCATGACCCCCTCTACCTAAAGTGCTATCCGCTCCTGTTGGAGCGGGTCATGGACAATATCCTGAACAATGCCACAAACGCCCTCCCCCTTCATGGAGGGAATCTCTCCATCCGCACCTTTGCTGAAGAAGACTGGGCCTGTGCAGAGATCACTAATACGGGCGCTATATCTGAAGATGAACGATTGAGGTTACTCGCGGGAAAAACTAAAGGGCGGGGTGGTTATATTACCCATCGTATCATACGTCTGCTCAAAGGAAAAATAGATGTGCGAGCTAAAGAAAAGACAACAATCGTAACCGTGCGCCTCCCCATGTATCGAGAAGAGAATTCGACAGCGAGCTGAGATTAGAACCAAGCCTATAACCCCCTCACTATATCTTACTTTAAATTCAGAACTCTCACTGACTGAAATCCATATCAAACTGGGAGAACCGGCCTGATTTGGCTGCCTCGGGCTTTGGTGTATATTCTGTCGGTTCAGTCCCTTTTTTAAAGGCCTGAAATACCGTCTGCCCGGAATATGGACTGGCAAGCAGGCCACTTTCCGCATCAATCTTGGCAAAAACAACCCCCTCGGGCGTTAAAAAGTCCTCTATCGGCTGATCCTTGAGGGCTTCGGACATGAAATCGAGCCATATGGGGCATGCCGCCCTGGAACCGGTCTCTCCTTTACCCATGGATTTTCGATCGTCATAACCCACCCAGACACCGGTTACCAGGCCCGGAGTAAATCCGATGAACCATGCATCTCTAAGGTCGTTGGTGGTGCCGGTCTTTCCTGCTGCCGGCCTTTGTAATGCCTTGGCTCTCCAGCCTGTCCCCACCTTAATGACCGCTTCCAATAGATTCGTCATGACATAGGCAGTATCTCTGGGAATGGACTCCTTAAGCAACGGTTGATTCTCTTCAATAATCTGCCCGCTGCGATCCTCGATCCTGTCGATAAAAAGAGGCTCAACCAGCATGCCGTCATTATCAAAAACCGAATAGACTGTGGTAATCTCTGCCAAAGAGAGTCCGGAAGACCCGAGAGCCAAGGAAAGATCAGGACTCAGATCAGATTCTATTCCCATTCTTCTTGCGTAATCTATTACATTATGGACACCGATTGTCTTTAAGATCTTTACAGTTATTACATTTCTGGATTTTATAAGGGCATTACGAAAAAGAGTGGGGCCAAAGAATTTTTCCGCATAGTTCTTTGGCTTCCAGATATCCTCGTCATGAGGGTCCAGAGAAGAGACATATGGGGCATCAATGATGATGCTCACAGGGGTCATGCCCTGATCAAGCGCTGTCGCATAGATTAAGGGCTTAAAGGCAGAACCCGGCTGACGCCTGGCCTGTGTGGCCCTATCAAACTGGCTGACCGAGAAATCTCTGCCACCGACCATGGCCCTTACCTTGCCGGTCTTGGCCTCCATGGCAAGAATGGCTCCCTGCACCTCGGGTTCCTGTTCCAGTGACAGCATCCAAAAATGAGGATTATCAGCCTTACCCTTTATGCGGCATAGGATAACATCGCCCTTGTTAAGGACCTCGCTAGGAGTCTTGACCTTCACGGCATAGTATGGCACTTCAGGGTTGGGTTTCCTGGCCCATTGCATCTCTGAGAGAGGAAGAAGCCCTGTCTCTCCACCGAAGATAACGGTAACCTCTTCCTCCTTATCATCCACCTCTTCCACAACCCCTTCGATAAATGAACCTATCTCAGGGGGATTGGTCATTTGATTCTTTTCATTTTCTTCTTGAAAACTCTCTATCTCCTCAGGAAAAAGAGATCTTAACGGTCCCCTATAACCTTCCCTCTTATCCAGCTCGCGCAGGCCTTTTTTCAGGGCTGTCTGGGCGCTCTGCTGCATATCGGAAATCATGGCGGTATAGACCTTGAGCCCTCCACTGTACAACAGATCTCTCCCATACTCCTTCTCAAGGTACCTGCGGACGTACTCAGTAAAATAGGGGGCCTTTTCAAAGGGGTTTTCATCTTTTCCCTTTATTACAACCTCGCTTTTTAATGCCTCATCTTCCTGGTCTTTCGTAATGTAGTCCTCTTCCCGCATCCTCTCCAGTACATATCTCTGCCTGGCCCTGACCCTGTCAAAGTGTAAGAAAGGTGAATATTTACTGGGGGCCTTGGGAAGTCCTGCTAAAATTGCTGATTCCGCCAGGCTCAAGTCTTTGGCGTTTTTATCGAAATAGGTATGCGCAGCAGCCTCCACGCCATAGGCGCTGTGCCCTAAATAGATCTGATTCAGATAGAGGAATAGGATCTTATCCTTTGAAAAACTCTTCTCTATCTGAAGAGAGAGCATGGCCTCCCTTGCCTTTCTCTTATAGGTCCTTTTTAGGTTTTTTAAAAGCAAAGATCTGGTAACCTGCTGGGTGATGGTGCTGCCTCCCTGCTCAATCTTCCCTGCCATCAGGTTTTTCATAAAGGCCCTGAAGATGCTCTGAATATCTACCCCCTCATGTTCGAAAAAACGGGCATCCTCAGCGGCAACAAAGGCATGGATAAGGTGTTTAGGGACCTGGTCCAGAGAGACGACTATCCTCTTCTCGTTCCAGAATCTCCCGATAACCTGGCCGTCCGCGCTGTAAATTTCTGTTATTATTGGCGGGTTATACTCTTTTAAGGCGCCTATATAGGGAAGGTTGCTGGACCAGAGATACCATAGAACAGCAACGGTTGCTGCGCCAAACAGGAATATTATCGCAATAACCCATACGGCAAACCTGAAGATCTTCTTCACCTTACAACTCTCCTGGCATCTGAATATTGATTAGGCCATATTACACAACTCAGGATATTTGTAAAGTTCTGAGCATAAGGCCCCTGTATTCCCTAACTGGCTTTAAGAATAGCATAGCTATCTATGCTACAGGCAAAATGACTCTTCTTTTTTAAAGGTATGAACCTTATCGGAAGACGCGCCTGTCCAGAGTTCTGTACTGGATGGCCTCGGCAACATGGTCTGATTTAAATGAGTGGTCAATATGAATGGTCAAGTCGACTCTTGACTCTTGTTTGCCAATTCTGGCCTTTTCCTTACACACATTTTAATATTGGAACACGCATTTTAACCTGAAAATTCTGCTATATTTCCGGGTTCAACAAAAAATCTACCAGGTTGATTCGCTGAATTCCGTCAATATCCTTGCCGAATATCTCGTCCATGCTGATGACATATTTGGGATAATTATCCTTCAGCATCTTTAAAACGGAAAACTCTCTTTCAATGGTTTCTGGGGATGCCAGCAGGTACGCCACCTGAATGTATATTTTACGGTTTTCTTTTTCAGCGATGAAATCAATTTCTTTGTTACCAGCTTTTCCGATAAAAACATGGTATCCTCTTCGTTTCAATTCAAGAAAAACCAGATTTTCCAATACGCCTGAAATATCCCCTTCCCGATATCCAAGCAGGGCATGGCGTAAGGACACATCCCCCAGGTAATATTTTTCGTGCAGTTCAAGTATGCGTTTCCCTTTGACATCAAAACGCGGAACCTTAAATACTGCGAACGTAGATATTAAGTATGAAATATAGTTCTGTACAGTGTCAATGCTGACCCGAAGTTTCTGAGATTTGAGGTAGTCCGAAACTTTTTTAGCTGTAAATATATTGCCGACATTTTGAAAAATATATCGTGTGATATTTTCCAAAAGGGTTACATTGCGGACATTGTTTCGCTTTATGACATCTTTTAAAAGAATGGTATTGTATATTGAACTAATATACTGATAAACAACTTCCTGGTTAAAATCAAAATGATGAATCGCTGGAAAACCGCCGGCCCAGAGGTAAGTTGAAAATTCTTCTCTTTTGTTTTTCGTTCTTTTATCTCTAAACAGAAGGAATTCTTCAAAGCTCAATGAATAAACAGGTATTTCGATATATCGGCCTGAAATCAGTGTAGCGATTTCAGATGATAGTATGTGCGCGTTGGAACCAGTGATGTAGATATCAAAATCGCTATCAGAATAAAAAGATGCAATGGTCTTTTCCCAATGTTCGATTTCCTGGATCTCATCAACAAATAGATATTTTGTTCCCTTTACGCCAGAAAAGGAGTCTATCACATACCTGTTTAAATCCCTGTAGTCTTGTATAAAATCATAGTCTAAGGATTCTTTATTAATATACAGGATGCTTTTTTTAGTAACTTTCCGGGCATTCAGTTCATTCATGATTAATTGAAGGAAACAACTCTTCCCTGCCCGGCGCATACCTGTGATTACCTTAACGACGGGTTTTTCGATATAGGGGCGAATCTTTTCAATATACAAGTTTCTTTTATACACTAAAGTTTTCCATATTAATAATAAGTTTCGACTGTACCAGAAACTTATCACAATAAATGAAAATGTCAAGAAGTTTTTTATAAAATAGAAACTTTTACAATATAAGAATAAAGTTTCCATTATAGAGGAAAGTTTTATAGAAAATATTTTTATAAATTGGGGACCGGACCAAGACAACGCTTTGATATTATAAAAATAAGCTTGTTATTAAACGGTATTTAAGCCCTTAAAACAATAATTTTAGGGTAAAAATTATCATTTTAAGGATAGCATGCCTATTTCTTGTCTAAAAATTACACCCCTTTTGTTTTAGTGTTCATTATACCGTAAGACCCTCCTGTCAAGAGTCCTATACTGGATGACCTCGGCAACATGGTCTGATTTTATGTCATCACTGCCCTCCAGATCGGCGATGGTCCTTGCTATCTTCAGGATACGGGAATGGGCCCTCGCGCTCAGGCCCAGTTTGTCTCTCCGAGGCGTAGGCTCTAAGAGCCAGAGGCCATGGCCGTTTCAAGGAGAGCCTCTGAATCATCATCAATTTCACAGAATTTTCTGATCTGGCGGCTGTTCATTTCAGTGTTCCTGTGAATTTTCATATATTCCAAAGCGGCGAAGCCGCGCCCCATAAAATCGCAGCAGCGATTTTATCTCCATGTGGAGAACTATCCGATCCATCAAAGGACCGGATATCTTTGACCGATAGCGCTGTATCTGGAGATAATAGCAGCGGCATTCTCTCCTGGCGTCACCCAAAAACCCGCACGGATGTGGATACCCAAAATATTGACCCGAATAACGAATTGAATCATTTAAGGATTCCCGTAAATCCCCCTTATTGAGATAAACTATCGGATCAGACTTTTTCGGTCACTCACTACCTCCGCCTGATACCGCATAAAGCCGAACCTGACTGGCGAACTGCAACAGACGGATGTCGACAAGCCCTTGCTCCGCCGCATAGAATAAGCGCTGCGTATCCAGGACGCCCAGGTAGCCATCAATTCCCTTGGTATAACGGACATTTGAGAGACGGTAGGTTTCTGCAACGGCATCCACTAGGGATTGCTGCGCCGATACCTGCTGCTCCACCGTGCCGCGTACGGCAAGGGCATCGGCCACTTCTCTGAAGGCAATCTGAATCGCCTTCTCGTATTGGGCCAAAGCGATTTCCTTTTCCATTCTCATAGCATCATAGGCCGACCACAGCCGGGCATCAAAAATCGGGATGATGACCTGCGGCACGAAACTCCATTTACCCGAACCGGCTTTGAACAGGCCGGATAACTCGCTGCTTGCCGTTCCGACCGCAGTCGTCAGGGCGATGCGAGGGAAAAAAGCCGCCCGGGCGGCACCGATATTGGCATTGGCTGCTTTAAGGCGATGTTCCCCCGCTAGAATATCCGGCCGGCGCAGGAGTACTTCGGAAGGCATGCATAGAGAAATCTCTTTGGGAGGTTTAACGCTGGCCAGGTCCTCCGGCAAGATCTCGTTCGGCATAGTGGAAGGGGAGCCAACCAGAAGGTGCAAGGCGTTTTCATCTTGAGCCACCAGTTGCGTGAAACGGGCAATGTCTCCACGGGCTGCATCCACTTGCGTTTGCGCTCGTCGGAGATCCAATTCGGACGCGAGTCCTAATTCATATAGCCGTCGAATCAAATTGTAGGCTTCCCTCTGCGTCTCAAGGATAGATTCAGCCAGTTTGAGGTGTTCCCTATCTGCGGCAAGGGTCAGGTACGCATTGGCAACCGCAGAGACCAGCAATATCTGTGCGCTGCGGCGGGCCTGTTCCGTTGCCAGGTATTCTTCAAGCGCCCGGTCTTTCAGGCTCCGGATGCGTCCGAAAAAGTCAATCTCCCAAGAACTGATACCGAGATTGACACTGTATTGTTTCGTGGTCATCTTTTTGCCGGTTGCCGAAAGATCGGCTGGCAAACGCTGTCTGCTGCCGCTACCGACCCCATTGACCGAAGGGAACAGTTCGGCCCATTGAATGCGGTACAATGCCCGCGCCTTTTCCACATTCAAAGCGGCAAGCCGCAGATCGCGGTTGTTTTTCAGGGCCGTATCGATAATCTTCTGCAGGCGTTCATCGGTGAAAAACTCCCGCCATTTTATCTTTATTGCCGTGCGTGTGCCCGGCATAGGCTTGGCTTTCTGGTATGCCGCACCGGTCGGCCAGTCAGTAGAGATCGGGGCTTCCGGCCTTGTGTATTTTGGCGCCAGGGTGCAGCCGCCCAGCACCAGGGCGATTCCAACCAGTAAAAAAAACAGGTGTCTATTCATATCATTGATCCCATGATGGATTTATATCCTTTGTCTTGGCTGCAGCACGCTACCTTTGTTTTCCAAAGAGCTTTTCTATCAAAACATAGAAGAGCGGCGCAAAAATAACCACCAGAACAGTGGCGGACACCATCCCTCCCAGCACGACGGTGCCGATAGCGTTTTGGGCCCCTGACCCTGCGCCTGTGGTCACGGCAAGAGGCAGGACACCAAAACCGAAGGCCAAAGAGGTCATAATGATAGGACGAAATCGTAATTTCGCCCCCTCCAGAGTGGCCTCCATGAGCCCCATTCCACTTTCCAGTCCGGCTTTGGCGAACTGGACTATCAGGATGGCGTTCTTGGTAGTCAAACCCAGGGTGGTCAGAAGACCGATCTGGAAATAGACGTCATTGGCCAGCCCCCGCATGCTCGAGGCGATCACGCCGCCGATTACCCCCAGAGGCAGGACCAGCAGGATCGAGAGGGGAATGGGCCAGCTCTCATATAGCGCCGCCAGGCACAGGAAGACCACGAAAACGGAAAATACGTACAGCAGGGGCGCCTGAGAACTGGCCATGCGCTCCTGAAAGGAAAGCCCGGTCCAGTCAAAACCGAGACCCTGCGGCAACTTCCTGACAAACCCTTCCATGGCCTGCATGGCCTCTCCCGAGCTCCTCCCCGGCGCCGACTCACCCAGAATGTTCATGGCGGGAAAGCCGTTGAAACGTTCCAGTTTCGGAGAACCGGAAGTCCAGTGCCCGGAAGCAAAGGAAGAAAAAGGAACCATTTTACCCGCCGCATTCCGGACATAAAGTTTTTCCAGGTCCCTGGGCAACATGCGAAAGGATGCGTCGGCTTGGGCATACACCCTCTTCACTCGTCCGCCCTGAATGAAGTCGTTGATATAGGCGCTGCCGAAGGCCGCTGAGATCGTATTGTGGATCGAGGTGATTGGCACCCCAAGAGAACCCGCTTTATCCCAGTCAACGTCAACCCGGTACTCGGGCACATCTTCGAGGCCGTTAGGCCTGACCTTCGTCAATACCGGATCCTGTGCAGCCATGCCGAGGAGCTGGTTGCGTGCCGCCATCAGGCGGTCGTGCCCCAGGCCGCCGCGGTCCAGTAACTGAAAGTCAAACCCTTTGGCATGCCCCAGTTCCACGACGGCCGGTGGCGGAAAGGCAAACACCATCGCGTTGCGGATACGGGAAAAGGCCCCCATGGCCCTTCCGGCCACGGCATCAACCTTCAGCCCCGGCCGGTCACGGAGTGCCCAATCCTTCAGCTTGACAAATGCCAGGCCCACGTTCTGTCCCTGTCCGGAGAAGCTTCTGCCGGAAAGCGTCATGCAGGATTGCACCGCGTCTTTCTCTTGCTCTAAAAAATAGTCCCTCACGCCATCCATGACCTTGTCGGTCTGCTCCAGGCTCGAGTTCGCCGGAAGCATGGCCTGCACCAGCAGGATGCCCTGATCTTCATCCGGAAGGTAGGCGGTGGGCATGCGACGGAACAGGACCCCCATTGCCACCACAATCAAAAGGAAAATGATCAGGTAGCGCAGTTTTTTGGAAAAGGAATGACGAACCATTCGCAAATACAGGCCTCTGACTTGAAAGAACCTGCGATCAAACCATCTGAAAAACGGTCGCATGAAAAAAATCGCGTTTTCCGCCGGTTCATGCCCCGCTGGCACCGGCTTGAGAATCGAAGAGCAAAGAACCGGTGTCAGTACCAGGGCCACCACCACTGAAAGGAGCATGGAGGCGATTATGGTTACGGAGAACTGGCGATAGATGACGCCGGTGGAGCCGGGAAAAAACGCCATGGGGCCGAAGACCGCTGACAACACTATTCCGATGCCGATCAATGCGCTGGTAATCTGGTCCATGGACTTTCGGGTGGCCTCTTTGGGGGAGAGTCCTTCCTCACGCATGATCCGCTCCACGTTCTCCACCACCACGATGGCGTCGTCCACCAGTAGTCCGATGGCCAGCACCATGGCAAACATGGTCAGCATGTTGATGGAGAACCCGAAAAGCCCGAGCACGGCAAAGGTCCCCATGATCACCACCGGCACCGCGATTGTCGGGATCAGGGTGGCCCGCATGGTTCCCATGAACAGATACATCACCAGGAAAACCAGGAGGATCGCCTCGAAAAGCGTCTTGGCCACTTCTTCAATTGCCACCTTGACAAAAGGGGTTGTGTCGTGGGGATAAACAACCCGCATGCCGGCGGGGAAAAAATGGCTCATTTCTTCCATTTTGGCCCTGACGGCATTGGCCGTATCCAGGGCATTGGCGCCGGCGGCCTGCCGTATGGCCAGGCCGGCAGAGGGCTCGCCGTTGAAAGACATTTGACCACCGTAGAACTCAGTTCCGAGTTCCGTTCTCCCCACGTCCCTGATCCGCAAGATTGAACCGTCCGGATTGGTGCGCAGAGGGATGGAGGCAAACTCTTCGGGTGTCTTGAGAAGGCTCTGGACGATTATGGCGGCATTCAACCGTTGCCCTGCCACAGCCGGAGCACCCCCGAAATGCCCGGAGGAAACCTCCACATTGTAGGCCCTAAGCGCTGCAATCACCTCTTCCACTGTAAGGCGGTAATCCGTCAGTTTGTCGGGGTTGAACCAGATGCGCATGGCATACTGGCTTCCGAAAACATCCACTTCACCCACCCCCGGCACCCTTGAAAGCACCTTCTCCAGGTTGGATTGGGCGTAGTCCTGCAGGTCGTTCGCATCCATGCTCCCGCCCTTCGAGATCAGGCCCACGACCAACAGGTAGTTTCGGGTCGACTTTCTCACCCTCACGCCCTGGCGCTGCACCACCTCCGGCAGGCTCGTCATGGCGAGCTGGAGTTTGTTCTGAACCTTTGCCCAGGCGAGATCCGGATCGGTGCCCGGGGCAAAGGTCAGCTCAACGCGGGAAGCACCGGCCGAATCGCTGCTTGCGGAGAGATACAGCATCTTTTCGAGGCCGGTCATCTTCTGCTCGATGATTTGAGTCACGCTGTTTTCAACGGTCTCCGCCGAAGCCCCGGGATATCTGGCCTGAATGGCGATTGATGGGGGCGCGATGGGGGGATACTGGGAGACAGGCAGGTTGTAGATCGCCAGTCCTCCCGCCGCCATCATGATGATGGCAATGACCCAGGCAAAGACCGGCCGATCCAGGAAAAATCGCGATAACATAATGCGCCTCCGTCAGTTCGACTTGGTAAATTTTGAGGCCGACAGGGCCGTTTTCCCGGGTTCAGGACCCTCTTTGCCGCCGGCATCAAAAGGAACCGTCTTTACGGAAACACCGGGCCGCACTTTTTGCAAGCCCTCGACGATCAGACGATCGCCGGGCGCAAGACCTGAAGAGACGAGCCATTTGTCGCCGATGGCGCGGTCGAGCGTCAGCATCCGCTGTTGAACTTTCCCTCCGGCGTCCACGACCAACGCGAGCGGGTTTCCCTTTGGATCTCGGGACACTGCCTGCTGAGGAATCAGAACGGCCTTTTCATCAATGCCTTCCTTCACCAAGGCGCGGACGAACATGCCCGGCAGGAGCACACCTTCCGGATTTTGAAAAACAATCCGCAGGATCACGGACGCTGTAGTCGGATCCACCGTAACGTCGCGAAACTGAAGGGTCCCTTCCAGGGGATAGGCCGTGCCGTCTTCCAGGACGAGTCCGACCTTATTCTGACTGCTCCCGCCCTGATTCAGGCGGCCCTGACTCAGGTTACGCCTCAGACGAAAAAGTTCTGTTGTGGATTGGCGTACATCCACGTAAATCGGGTCCAGTTGTTGAATCGTCGACAGGGACAGGGCCTGATACCCGGTCACGATCGCGCCCACGGTGACATTGGATCTGCCGATCCGACCTGAGATGGGTGCGATGATCTTCGTATATCCCAGGTTGATACGGGCCGTCTGAAGCGCTGCTTCCGCCTGTTGGATGGCCGCTTTCGCCACGGCTATCGCTTTTCGGTCGCTCTCCACCTGTGCCTCGGCTGCCTGCAGCGCGGCCTCGGCCGTTTCTGCCTCTGTTGAAGCCTGGTCGCGCCGGCTGGCGGATACAGCTTTGTCCCTGAACGCCTCATCGAACCGCTTGCGGTTTGTCCTTGCGAGTTCGAGTGTGGCCTGCTGCCTTCTGACACCGGCGATGCTAGCTCCCAGCGACGCTAGCGACCGGTCGGCGTTCTTCTTCATTGCGGTGAGATTCGCCGCGGCATTGTCGAACGCCGCCTGAAAAAGAGCGGGGTCAATCTGATAGAGCACCTGCCCGGCATTGACATCGGAACCTTCCTTAAACAGGCGTTTCTGGATAAGGCCGTTGACCTGGGGACGGATTTCAGCGATCAGGTAGGATGATGTTCGACCCGGCAATTCGGTGGTCAGCACGACGGGCTGCGACGATACCGTCAATGTTGCCACTTCCGGGATATAGGGAGGCGGCTGGGATTGTGTCTGCCGGTCGCAGCCGCTCAAAAACAGGCCGACTAATATGACCACCACAATAAGACTCCTAATCTGCAGTTCGAATAATTTGTTAGCAACTTGCATCGAAAAACCTCCAACTAAAAATGCCGGGACCGGCCCGATTCAGTAACTGGTCCAGGATAATTCAGTGCTCTACCAATCCTTTGAAAAGAATGTCCAGTATGGTATCCGGATCTTTCGGAAAGGGATGGCGTTCAGGCGATTCAACCCAGAGAAAAAGGAAGGCATTGGTGAGGCTATCGAGTGCAATAGCCAAAGAGTAAGGGTCTGCTATCTTCTTAAGCCGCCTTTTTCTTATCCCCCTTTCAAACAAAGAGGCAAGGGTTTGCATTAACTGGTAATATCGTTCACGCATCTCAGAATCAAGGCCCGCCATAACATTGAAGCTTGATCCTTGAGTCTCTGCAAAATAGAGGCGGATCATGGAGGCGTTGGCACTAAAGAATTTGCCTTTGACCCGCACGTAATTTCGCAATTTTTCAACCTCGTCATCCGGCTCTTTAATAGCCTTCGTGATCTCGTCACGAAATCTGTCGGCCTGCTCCAGCATAAGGACTTTGTAAAGGTCTTCCTTGTTTTTGAAAAACTTGTAAAGGGTGCCGACTGCAAATTCCGCCTCCTCGGCGATCTCGCGCATGGAGACATTGTGGTATCCCTTCTCAGAAAAAAGCCTGAGCGCTGCAGCGATCAAATCATTGCGATGCCTTAATTTCTCTCTTTCCCGCCTCGGGATCTGTTTGTCTTCCATTGGTTTGGCCCATGGCACAAAGGTTTTCACTGAATAACTATGAACGCTACTTCATATAATGAATACTGCGTCATATATTATAATAGATCGTCACAATGTCAAGAGAAATAATATCTACGCATTCTCAGGACAAAAAGCGTTTCATTGCTCACATTATAGCCGATTTTCTTGACCTGCGCGTGCAAGTGGATCTCCAGGCAGTATCGGAAAAGATAGAGATCACGACCTCATGGTCGAATCTGACAGGAGACATCGGCAGGTATCAAGCGGTGAGGATAGACCCTGATCCGCCGTCAAAGAGTCATCTCCCCGCCAAGGTGAGATCAAAGGATCTTGCCTGTAGGGTGGTTATAGAAACTCCCTCTACCGGATTCGGACTATACGGGATTCACCTTTGTAGGCGATGACAAAGCGATCCCATGATGGTGTATGGCACTCACTTCTGAAGTCAAACAGGAATGTGGAAATGCTACCTTCAGCTGCACCCCAAATTCTCAACTATTGCTTTCCATAGCATGACGACCAAGGTGATACAGGGAGTCGGAGTTACCCAAATAAGCCCGGCCCTTTGCGTCCTTTCAGATCTCTACAACCTAAAAACGGCCCCGCCTAGTCCATGGTATCGTTTTGTACGATTCTCAAATCTCCAGAACCGGCTCTCAATGACCTAGGCCTTTCTAAAAGGGAATATTAAACAACCCAAGATTTATGTAAAGTATTGAATATTAAGCCGGATGCTTTCCGCTATAGAATCAAGAGAGGACATTATCCATAACTAGTGTCACGTCAAGTAACAAGTGACGGATAAAGACGAGACAATTTAATCCGGGCGTCATTTCCTGTGAACTGCCAATTAACGGTCGAATTTTTATTATTTCGGTATTCT
>JAFDAM010000022.1 GCA_019313825.1 Deltaproteobacteria bacterium | reverse complement strand
AATAACCTTCTGCGATTTGTGTTTTCCTTTGGATGTAATCTTTTTTTTTTTTTTTTTTTCGTCTTGAGTCTTAGTCACAGTGTATTTATTCATAGTCTAGCCTCCTTGGTAGGTAGATTCTGAAGAAATATACCATATTTAATACGTCAAGTCAAGCTTGACATGACACTAGTCTCCTGGCTGTTGAATCAAGAAGGGATACCCGACAACGGTCTCTTTTTAGAGATAGGAGGGAAGAGCAATACCATGGTCCTCTATCTCAATAGACGCATAACCTTGATTCGCAACCATATTTATAACGGTGGCGCTACTGATGCTTCTCCGGATGATCAAGATCGTGATCTTACGGATACTCAAACAGCCGGGCAAACTGAATCCAAACTAAAATCCTTCTGTGAAATGGTTCAAAACACAATCCATTCCTTTGGTTGGCAGACCAACAAGGTAATTCGTCCTGAAAAAACCTTTTTTACTGGTATAGGCTCCCTCGATCCGGTCACAGGAGATCTCCTAAACCGTTTTCTGGATACACCGGTTGAACGGATCAATCTGAGCAAGGACAAAAGGGTTCGCATGGACTATAGTATTGAACAGGCTTGGAATCCTTCATTGATGGACGGTGCCCTTGCCCTTGCCCTTCGGGATACAAAGAGAGGAGGAGGGTTCAATCTCAGGAAAGATGAGTTTGAGATAAAAAAACAGTATTTTGGTCTCAAGAATGAAATCCGAAAAGTGGCGGCATTTCTGATAATTATTCTCCTGTTTCTGATAGTTGACCTTGGCGTGGATTACTACTTTTTAAACAAGCGATATAGGATAGCGAATCAAAGAAGCACAGAGCTATTCAGGCAAACATTTCCTGATGCAAAAAAGATCCAGGGGTCTGCCTATGACAATATGATATCTAAAATGAAAGAGCAAAAAAAGTCTGCTTTCCTTATACCGGGAATAAAGGCGGACCAGAGAGTGCTTGACCTGATTAAGGATATCTCACAGCGTGTTCCAAAATCCTCGGATTTACACATTACCAGCATGGTGGTCGATCTTGAAACCGTTCGGATCAGTGGTGAAACCGATACATTTAACACTGTGGATAATATAAAGAGTGGGCTGGAACCTTCGGAATATTTCAGTGCAGTAACAATCAGTTCCGCCAATCTTGATAGGACAGGAAAGCGGGTTAAATTTGAGATGAAACTGCAGAGGACAAAATAAAAAATATGAAATTTGCAAAACGTGAAAAATTGTTTGTATCGATAGCAGCCTGCTTTATTGCAATCTTTTTGCTGTTTCAATTTCTAATCTTCCCCTTCTTTGAAAAAAGAGAACGTATGCAGAGAGGCATCGAGGCAAGAGAAAAGGATCTGAAAGATATGGCAGCGCTGAGCGCTGAATTTAAAGCACGTAAAAAAGATTCTCAAGAGATACAAAAGATTCTTGCCGGGCGGAAACAGGGATTCACACTCTTTTCGTTTCTTGAAAGGTCGGCAGGTGAGGCTCAAGTCAAAGAACATATTAAATACATGAAACCCTCTACCTCAAAAGGGACAGGGCCTTACAAGGAATCGACGGTTGAGTTGAAACTGGAGACCCTTACTCTGAATCAACTGATCGGTTACCTATATCGAATTGAAAAGCCCAAGGATCTTATTATCATAAAAAGGATCTCGATAAAGGAAAACAAGAAGGAATCCGGTTATCTGGATGCTATTCTCCAGGTATTGACCTTTCAGTAGACTTGGATAGTCTATTACCTGAATTTTGCACCAAGTATCGTAGCGAGGCGCCGAAAGCCTTGTGTTTAAAGTGAAGTTGGAGTGATTTTGACCCGCAGGCATATTATCCATATGGTGAGGATCAAAATCATGCAACCGGGAACCCGCACCGAAGGTGTGGGACTGAGCGCAGCTGGCTGCCGAAGAAACGAGCTTTAAAGATAAGGCGCTTCAAGCCGCAGTAGATAGTTGGTGCAAAATTCAGGTATTATATTCACTTGGACTCAAACGCACCGGTAATTGTGCCTATGAAAATGAATATCTTTAAAAAGAAAAAATGGTTGGGATATACCTTTTACGGCATTCTACTAACAGTCGCCCTTTTGTACCTTCGTTTTCCCTCAGGTGCGCTCCGGGATTTTTTTCAAGAGACCTCTGACAGGATAGATACCCGTCTCCTTCTTTCAATTGAAAAAGTGTCCCCATCCCTTTTATTCGGCCTGACATTTAATAAGACTAAACTCTCCATGAAAGAAGCTCCTGATAAGGTCCTTTTCAAGGCAGACAGGCTTACTATCAGGCCCCGGATATGGTCATTCTTGAAGGGGGATTTTCAATATTACTTTGAGTGTCTGGCCTATGGCGGGGATCTTACCGGTCGTATTCATTTTACAAAAAATAGACTGGGAGGTCCATTTGACACATCAATTCAATTGAATGATATTCATATTGCCGATAATTCATTCATTCCTCGCGTTATTGGACATAATGTGGAAGGAGTCCTTAGCGGAACTATTTTCTATAACGGAAAGGACAAATCCTTGAGGAATGGCGCTGGTGAGGCGGATCTGATAATATCAGACGGCTGGATAAAACTCTTGCGACCCATCCTGAGTCTGGAGTCCATTGACTTTAATAAAGCCCTATTTAAAATAGTTTTAAAAAATCAGAAACTAAATCTGACCCATGTAGAACTAAATAGTGAGAATTTGCACGGTTCAGCATCCGGAACCATTTTTTTAAGAAAAGAGTTCTTAAAAAGCAGGCTCGATCTAAAGGGTGCTATTGAGCCGTTTGCGGATTTTTTTCAAAATATGACTGACTCCGATGATATCATGAAAATTATCAAGCAACGCCTAAAAGGGGGCAAACTCTCTTTCAAAATTCAGGGGACGATAAAAGATCCAAAAATTAATTTCATATGAATATTTACTAAAACAGACTATGACAAAACCATACTACACCATCTTTAACATACTTGCTCTGTCAGCGATCATTTATATCGGCGTTGATACCTTTTACAGGGTCGTCCGAGCTCAGTTAAGGCAGGTCAATACAGAAAAGGTCGTGATGCAGAATGTCCCGGATATTAAAAGGCTTACAGGGACACGGCTAAGGGATTATAAGGTTATCACAGAGAGAAATATCTTTGGTTCCTTCGAAAAGCCCTCGGGAGACGCAAGCGCTGCTGAAATAGAAACCCTTGAGCCCACCTCCTTGAAAATTGCCCTTCTAGGCACGGTCACAGGCAGTCAACAAAACGCTGTTGCCGTCATTGAAGATACAGGCAAGAGAAAACAGGGGCTCTACAGAGTTGGGGATAGTATACAGAGCGCCGTCTTAAAGACGATTTTAAGGGGAAGTGTGGTATTGAGTGTCGGGGACAGGGATGAGGTGCTCACCATGGAAGAGTCTTCCTCATCAAAAACCGAAAAATCTGCTCAGGTCTCAAGACCTGTAAGAAACACCGGATCAGAAAGAACCATCACGGTCAGACGCTCAGATGTGGACAAATCTCTTAAGGATATAAACAACCTCTTGACTCAAGCACGTATACGCCCACATTTCAAAGACGGTCAGGCCGACGGATTAATGATTACCGGGATTAAGGCGGGCTCCATTTTCAGAAAAATGGGCATGAGGAATGGCGACATCCTTCACGGAATAAACGACATAGACATTAAAGACCCTGATGATATCTTTGCCATGTACAACGACTTAAAATCAGGATCAAGCTTATCAATACAAATAATACGAAGAGGCCGTTCAAGAACCTTAAACTACCGATTCAGATAAGGTCATGTATAACTTATTTTTTGGATTCACGGAAAATCCATTCAATTTAACACCCGATCCACGATATCTCTTTCTGAGTCCTTATCACAAAGAGGCGCTTGATCACCTGCTTTACGGGATCAACGAACGAAAGGGTTTTATTACCATTACCGGCGGTATCGGTAATGGCAAGACCACCCTATGCCGTGTGCTCCTGAATCATTTAGACTCCTCCACTAAGGGCGCATTAATATTCAATGCGTTTATCTCTGATATGGAGCTTTTAAAGACTATTAATCAGGAATTCGGTATTGATATGGATCCAACAGCGGAGACTAAGAAGGATTATATCGATGCGCTCAACCATTTCCTGCTTGATACTTTTAGCCGTGGCAGTAATGCCGTCCTCTTGATAGATGAGGCACAAAATCTCTCTAATAACGTCCTTGAGCAGATACGCATGCTATCTAATCTGGAGACGGAAAAGGAGAAACTTATCCAGATCGTGCTTGTAGGGCAATCCGAATTAAAAGAGATCCTGGCAGCGCCTTCCATAAGACAACTTAATGAGCGCATCATGGTTCGCTATGACCTGAAGCCCCTGACTTTCCAAGATATCCGAGGATATATAGAGCATCGTCTGGTCGTGGCCGGAGGGAGGGGAGACCTGAGGTTCACAATGGGAGCCTTTAAAAAGATCTATGCATATTCAAGGGGAAACCCGAGAAGGATCAATACTGTTTGTGATCGAGCGCTCCTCATTGCCTATACAGAGGAAAAATACACCATATCAAAAGCAATCATCGAGAAGGTTATTAAGGAACTTCAGGTGGATATGAGTGCAATGCCACAGCTTGGGAGTTGGACATGGAAAAGGTATGTATCATTTTCTCTTCTATTACTTTTACTGGTCATGGTCGCCGGTCTTGGTGGATGGAGCTTCAGAGAGAATATTTTAAAGATCGCTTCAGGTGATCAAAAAACAGATATCATTAAAATCAAGGATGCACCGCACAGAGATCTGAAGCCAAAGCAGGAACCGGCAACTCTGTTTCTGGATGAAAAAACAAGTCTTTCAGGTCTCTTTACTCTCTTTAATAGTAGAACCAGTGGGGAAGATCAGGATCTTTATGAACCCCGCCTGAGCCTGGTTCGATTCAATGTTGAATCAGAATACCATGTGATGTTTAAAAAACCTTTTCGAGTATATCTGTCCGCACCAGCCAATACCGACTCAGGATTGCCTCATTATCTATTGATCCGTAAAACTACGGAAGAAGGGGCCATTGCTATTGATGCCGAAGGTAAGGAGAGGCCCATTACCAGAGATTTCATCCTGAGACATTGGGGCGGAAAGGTCTCATGGGTGTTTCCATCAGGGATCAAAGAGCTTATTTTATTGAGAGGGATGAGAGTTCCGGAAGTCTTGAAGGTGCAAAGCATACTCAGCGCGATAGGATACATGGTGAAGCCTACAGGCATCTATGACGAATCCACATTTCAGCAAACAATGAAATACCAGAGAGACTTCGGTTTGCTGGCCGATGGTATTATAGGTCCCCGTACCATGGCCCTATTATATCAGATGGTGGTTGAGTAGTGTGTCTATTAAAGGATGTCTAGCGCGGGCTGGATTTTTTCAGTGCGATATCTAAATAGAAAAGGGCTTACGGTATAAGGTGTAAGGCAATAACAGTAACAGATCTTTCCTTCAGCCTTCGGCCTTATTAATAGACCTGAATTTTGCACCAAGTATCGTAGCGAGGCGCCGAAAGCCTTGTGTTTATAGCGAAGTTGGAGTGATTTTGACCCGCAGGCATATTATCCATATGGTGAGGATCAAAATCATGAAACGAGCTTTAAAGATAAGGCGCTTCAAGCCACAGTAGATAGTTGGTGCAAGATTCAGGTAATACACATTACCAGATTAGTCTCCTCTTGCAAACAGGGCTAATTAGCTCAAGAAATATGAGAAGTGCAAGACGACTAACCTTGAACCATAAACCGTGAACCTAACAACCTAAGTAGTTACCCCATGAGCTATATAAATGAGGCACTGAAAAAGGCCCAGAAAGACAGAGACACCCGTTATATGAAATACAGCGGGGTCCTGTCGGCAAAAGGAAAAGACAGGAGAGCTTTTAGCGGTAAGACTGCCTGGTGGTCTCTACTGCTTATCATGCTCATTTTGCTTGTTTTTACATCCTACTCATGGTTGGATTTCAAAGGTGGAAGAAGAACCAGACAGGCCGAATCCGCACATACAGTCCCTCCTCCGGCAACGCTGCATGAAACTGCCATAGATGTGGAGACGCTCTATGATAGGGCCAGGCTTTTACATAAAAACAGCCAAATACAGGAGGCAAAAAAAGTCTACCAGCAAGCGCTTAGGTTAGATCCGGGTCACGTGGATGTATTAAATAACTTGGGGGTCTTATACATTTATGATAAAGAGTACCAGGCCGCCCAGAGAAGCTTTGAAAAGGCCATCCGGTTGAAACCGGGACATGTGGATCCCTATTACAATCTGGCATGTCTTCATGCCATCAGAGGTGAGACAAGACAGGGGATAGAATATCTGAAAAAGGCTGTTTCTCTGGATCACTCGGTCAGGGACTGGGCGCAAAGGGATACCGACCTTGAGAACCTCAGGGTGTTACCCGAGTTTAAGGAGATAATTGGGAGTGAATAATCCAGGTCTATAGGACCTGGATGTAAAGATCCAAGTGAACCTCCCCGCCTACAATGCGGGGCATCAAAAAGGAAACCCAAACTAATAATTTCCTCAAGAAATTTTTAGATAACGCGGCGTGCCTGCCTAAGGCTTCGCTGCTCTAAGCTTCGCCATGGGCGGAGCGTTATATAAAATTGCGTAGCAATTTTATCCCTGTGCACAGCACTGGGTATTCCGGCTGAGTTGTTTTGAAAGTCCCGCGAAGTGGGACGTTATATGAAATCGCTCAACGATTTCATAAAGAGAGTTTAAAGAGATGATTATGAAAAATAAAATAAAAAGAAGATTTACACTCGGTTTTTATTGCGTGACAGGATTACTATGGCTGTTTACAGCTAGTTCCGTAGTCCATGGGGCCCGTGTTGCCGGAGAGAAAGGGGTAATAGCAACCCCCAAGGCCGAACAAAGAGTCGGGAGACCTGCCCCTTCAAAGCCTGCCGTAAAACCCCAATCACGGATCAGGCCCGTCCAGGTAAAAGAAAAGGATACACCCCAAAAGGTTAGTAACCCGCAAAAGGGAGGCCGGGAAGAGCCCAAGCCGGAGACACGCTATGTAACCATCGATTTTGACAATGTGGATATCGCCCTATTTATCAAGTTCATAAGTGAATTGACCGGCAAGAACTTCGTGCTCGATAAAGGAATCAAGGGCAAAGTGACCATAATCTCACCCACAAAGATTACGGTAGAGGAGGCCTATAAGGTCTTTGAATCCGTGCTGGAGGTCCATGGCTTTACCACAGTGCCTGCCGGAAGTATCATTAAGATCGTGCCTGCAATTCAGGCCCGATCCAAAGACATTGAGACACGGCTCAGAAAGGAAGCAATTACTCCGGAAGACAAGATCGTGACTCAACTGATCCACCTGAAGTATGCTGATCCCAACGAACTAAAGAAACTTTTCGGGCCCTTTATTTCAAAGACCAGCGTGATTGTCTCATACCCTCCCACCGGCATGTTGATTGTGACTGACGTGCTCTCTAATATCAGTCGCCTGCTCAGTATCGTAGAGGTGATTGATGTGGCGGGTATTGGCGAAGAGATATCGGTCATACCTTTTGAACATGCGACAGCCTCTGTCATTGCTAAAACTCTAACCAATGTCTTTCAACGAAAGACGACCAGGCCCGCAAAGGGAGGCCAGGCCGGGCCTGTGATCAAAATCGTTCCCGATGAAAGGACCAATACCCTGATCATACTGGCATCCGAAGATGACATATCTAAGGTAAAGCAGCTTATAGAACTCCTTGATAAGGAAACCCCCAGGGGTAAAGGTGACATTCATGTATATTATCTTCAAAACGCCAATGCGGAAGATCTGTCCAAAGTCCTGACTGCCCTTCCCTCTGATCAAAAACAAGAGACGCAAAAGGGAAAGGCCCCTGTTATCTCCAAGGAGGTCCGGATCGTGGCGGATAAGGCCACCAATTCTCTGATAATTACCGCAAAAAAAGAGGACTATCTTGTCCTGGAAGATGTGATCATGAAACTCGATATTCCCAGGCGCATGGTCTATATCGAGGCCCTGATCATGGAAGTCAACGTGGATAAGCAATTCGATCTTGGAGTGGAATGGCGTGCCGGGGATCAGACCGGAAGCCATGATGAAGGGACCATCGGGACTTTTTTGGGTTCAGGAGGTATGGGTTCAGAGGGAAGTTATTCAAACTTCCCTGCTGCGGATTCGACCGGGACCATATCGTTTCCATCTGCCTTTTCGGTGGGTGTCCTTGGCACAGGGATCAAGATCGGTGATGCCTTCTTCCCCACATTGGGCGCCGTTCTCAGGGCCTACCAGAAGGACGCCGATGTGCATATCATCTCAACCCCGCAGATATTGACAACCGACAATGAAGAGGCGCAGATCACCGTTGGAGAAAATGTCCCGTATATTACAAAACTGGACACATCCGTTGGAACCGAAACTGATTATACCCAATATGAGTACAAAGACGTGGGCGTCACTCTAAAGATCACTCCCCAGATTAATCAGGAGCGTTTTGTGCGACTTAAGATCTTTCATGAGTCAAAACAACTAAAAAAAGGGACTGTAGCATTCAGACCCACTACATTGACACGCTCGGCAGAGACAACCGTGATAGTGAAGGATGAAAATACCGTGGTTATCGGCGGGATTATAGGTGAAAGCGATGAAAGAGGCAATTACAAGGTGCCTCTTCTCGGAGATATCCCGCTGCTTGGCTGGTTTTTCAGGTCTTCATCTTCTGCTCGAAAGCAGACAAACCTGTTTATATTTCTGACACCCCATATCATCGAAAACCCTGTTGAGGCAAAAGCGATCTTTAAGGATAGGAAAGATCAGATGAAGATGATCGAAGAAGGTGTTGTCAAGATGTATGAAGGGAGGCGTAAGCAACCGGAGGATATGCGGTTGGCCGACCTCGCATATACGCGTATAAGGCTAAAAGATTATGAGAAGGCAGTAGAATACCTGAAAAAGGCCCTTGAGATCAATCCTGACAACCCATATGCCATACTCAACATGGGAGTGATCTACGAAGAAACAGGAGAAAAAGATAAGGCCGTCAAGATGTATGAAAAGTTGATCTCTCTGAACTCGGATGAAAGAGCATTTACCTCTACCGATCCTATGCAAAGGGGGCGTAAACTTACGGACCTTGCAAGAGATAACCTTAAGAACCTGCAGGATTCACAATAGAGCGGAAAAAACTCTGAGGTGAAAACATTTTCACCGCAAAGGCGCAAAGGACGCAGAGGAACTCTTTTTTTAAATTTTTCTGATCGAAGATTCTCGCTAAGCGGAAGAAGGAAAAATTTAAATCTGGGCCTGCTTTTGAATTTTAACGTACCTGTTATGAAGGATGGTATCGCCAGGGTTGTAAACTGCTTAGAGTAATTATCCGCCTATAGCGGACTGAGTATTATTGCTTTTCGGCGTCCCTGCCCCGTTAAATACGAAGTTTATTTAACTGGGGTCAGGGAAAAGCAATAAAAAAAACTCTGCGTACTCTGCCTGTCCTGTTGAATGCGTAGCCTATTCATCCGGGGCGGCTCTGCGGTGAGAAAAACATGAAATTGATTGGTGAAATATTAATTGAAAACCACGGTCTTTCATCCGAAGCCCTTGCTGAAGGGCTGGAGATCCAGGGAAAAAAAGGTGGTCGTATCGGGGAGATATTAATCCGTCAAAAGAAGATCTTAGAAACCGACCTGTTAAAGGCCCTTGGCGTACAATTTGGTCTGAAATTCTCATCTACTCTTCCCATCGATAAGTTAAAGACGGATTTTACAGAGACGGTCCCCATACAGTTCCTTAAGAGATATATGATGATGCCGGTATTCACTCCCGATACCGCCTTTATCGCTACCAATGACCCGCTTCTCTTTCAACCCCTGGACGATCTAAAGCTTCTCCTTGATCTGGACAATATAGAGACCATGCTTACACCTAATGCGGCAATCCTATCGGCCATCAATTTTGCCTATGACATGAGTCGTGACTCAGCGGAACAGGTCATCCAGGACATGCATGATCAAGACAGCGATCTGATCATATCTGAAATCGAGGGAGCCGGCGACCTCCTTGACGACACCAGCGATGCGCCCATAATCAAGTTGGTAAATCTGATGCTTTCCCAGGCGGTAAAGGACCGGGCCAGTGACATCCATATTGAACCCACTCAAAGCAGGCTTAAGATCCGCTACCGGGTGGACGGAATCCTGTATGACATGCTCTCACCGCCCAAGCATATTCAGTCCGCATTGATCTCTCGCATCAAGGTCATGGCTGAGATGAACATAGCTGAAAAGAGGCTCCCTCAGGATGGCCGGATAGAGATCAGGATTGGCGATAAGAGCATAGATATTCGTGTCTCAACCATCCCCACGGCCTTTGGCGAGCGGATGGTATTGCGGTTACTTGACAAAACCAGGATACTGCTCACGGTCTCCGACCTTGGTATGCCTGATGAGAGATTAATGGAGTTTGACAGTCTCATTCGATCCGCCCACGGTATTATCCTGGTGACAGGTCCAACCGGCAGCGGAAAGACCACTACCCTCTATGCGGCCCTTTCCTCCATTAATAAAACAGACATCAACATCATTACCATAGAAGATCCCATCGAATACCAGATCGAAGGGATCGGTCAGATTCAGGTCAATCCCAAGATAGACCTCACCTTTGCCAATGGATTGCGCTCGATTGTACGACAGGATCCGGATGTCATCCTGGTGGGCGAGATTCGGGATCTGGAGACCGCAGAGATCGCCATACAGTCCGCCCTGACAGGCCACCTGGTTTTTTCCACCCTCCATACCAACGATTCGGCCAGTGCTACAACTCGTCTCATCGATATGGGAATAGAATCTTTTCTGGTAACCTCTTCGGTGATAGCAATACTGGCCCAGCGACTGGTTCGTATCATCTGTGAAAATTGCAAAGAGAAACATACGCCTGATGAAGAATCCCTGCGTAATATCGACCTAACGCCCGAGATGCTTGCAGATAAACAGATATACCGTGGCAGAGGATGTTCTGAATGTCTCAATACCGGATACACGGGAAGGACCGGTATCTTTGAACTTATGCTCCTGGACGACACTATCCAGAGCCTGATACTCAAGACCTCTGATGCCAATGCCATTAAAAAAACGGCCATTGAACAGGGGATGATTACCCTTCGCCAGGACGGGGCGAATAAGGTATTGGACGGAATAACAACGATCGAAGAGATCTTCAGGGTAACAGATCAATAGTGCCCGGCTGACTGCATTCGTCTTTCTAATACCGGGAATTAGATGGTGGATTTGGGCATTCCGTCCGCCTGGCAGGCACCTTTTATAAAAGTTTTGCTTCTAACCCGTTCGCCATTGAAAAGAGACCCCCACCGGCCATCTTTAGAATACAGATGTCATTAATGCAAAATCCTAACCGGACATTACTGAAAACCATGCCTGTTTTAAAGTGCTAATGTAGGAGCAGATCAATCTTGTAATTCTAAAAGCAAGGTTTTTATTGACAGCATTATTTTCATGTTATAATGCCTATATCAGGTCTGGATGGTAGGTGATCCTTATTTCAGGGACATCGAGCCGGAGGCTTTTTATAAATCAGGCAATGGTATGAATTCTTCGGATGTTGCCGCCTGGATCTCCAATCGAGGGTGACCGGGACGGATGAGAACTCTGAACAGAGATCTCATGCCGGAAAGCCAGATTAGATTACGTTATCTAAATTAGAAGGGTCCTGTGTCAAACCCAGGCCCCTTTTCCATTTTGGGCGCCATTGCGAGATAACCAGGCCATACTTTTAAGGAGGTTAAAATGGACAGAAAAAAGGTTACCATCGCAGAGTTGCAGCAAAAAAAGGAGAACGGACAGAAGATTACCATGATGACTGCCTATGATTATCCCACTGCCGGATTAGTGGACCAGGCAGGTATCGACACAATTCTCGTTGGAGACTCTCTGGGCATGGTCATGTTAGGCTACGACTCAACCGTCCCTGTTACCATGGATGAGATGATTCACCACTGCAAAGCGGTCACCAGGGGGGCAAAGAACAGCTTTATCATAGGAGATATGCCGTTTATGTCATACCAGATAAATGCTGAGCAGGCAGTGGAAAACGCCGGTCGATTCATTAAAGAGGCGGCATGTGACAGTGTAAAGCTTGAAGGGGGGAGTGAGATGGCCCCGATAGTTAATGCCGTTGTCAGGGCAGGGATACCTGTCTGCGCGCATATAGGACTTACTCCCCAGACAGCCACCATGCTGAGCGGGTTCAAGGTTCAGGGTAAAGACGCGGAAAGCGCCAAAAAGCTCATAAAATCTGCCAAGGACCTGGAGGATGCAGGGGCCTTTATGATCGTAATGGAATGTATTCCCGACTTTTTAGGAAAGAAGATCACAAAGGACTTAAAGATACCAACCATCGGCATAGGCGCGGGGACAGATTGCGACGGACAGGTTCTGGTTTACCATGACCTGGTCGGACTTTTTGAGAGATTCACGCCAAAATTCGTAAAACAATACATAAATCTATCACCCATGATCAGAGAAGCTCTGATCCAGTTTAAGGCCGAAGTTGAAAACGGGACCTTTCCCGGACCGGAACATATATTTGCGATGAATAAGGAGGAGGCGGAGAAGATATAGATCTTTGTTGGGACGGTTTTTACCTGTTATTCAAAGTCTTTAAGATGATCACCATCGAAGTCCGTTCAGGCTCATGCTGGATGCTTGTCTCCGGATAAAGCATCCAGTATCTATGATCAAGCATCAAATATCCGATCTTTTGGTTCCGGATTGCCTGAAAAGAATATGGGGGGTAAAAGGATGAACTTCTTAATCGTAGGTCCAGGCGCCATGGGTTGTCTTTTTGCTGCCCGCTTGAATAAGGCGGGTTATAACGTGACACTGCTGGATTACATTCCGGAAAGGGCCAGGAAGATCAGCGAACAGGGCATCATGGTGGAAGGTATTTCCGGAGAATATACTGTAAATGTGCCCGTGGTAACCGGAGCCATACCCTTTCAACCTGATTTCGTTCTTATATGTGTCAAGTCAAACAAGACCGGTGAAGCCAGCCACACCATTAAGTCCATGCTCGGACCGGAACCAGTGGTTGTCACCCTTCAGAACGGAGTCGGAAACTTAGAGATACTGGAAGAGCTATTCGGAAGTGAAAGGGTCCTTGGTGGCGTTACGGCCGAAGGTGCTACCTTGCTTGGATGGGGAAAGACAAAGCATGCAGGTCAAGGGGATACCATAATGGGTCCCAAAGGAGATCCGGGCAGTCCCGCGGAAAAAATCATCTCCGCCTTTAATAAAGCCGGTTTCAAAACCAGATCAGAGGATAACGTGGACGATCTCATCTGGGGAAAACTGATCATCAACGTGGGGATAAATGCCCTGACCGCCATTACAGGATTGAAAAACGGTCGCCTGCCGGAGCTTGACAGCACCCGCATGATCATGGAAGAGGCTGTAAGTGAGGCAGTGGCCGTGGCCAAAGCCAAAGGTATTCAGCTCCCTTTTCCTGATCCCTTAGAGAGGGTAATGAAAGTATGCCGTGACACGGCAGGAAACATCGCGTCCATGCTTCAGGACGTCCTTTATGAGAAGGTCACTGAGATCGATTTTATTAACGGAGCCATAGTTCGAGAGGGAAAGGTATTCGGTATCCCCACCCCGGTAAACAACACCCTTACCTCCCTTGTACAGGCCATCCGGGATACATATCAAGAAAGAGAATAAAGCCATTTCTTTTCTTCCCCTGGATATAACAAAAGGAAAGAATCTTGGAAGATAGAAGGACGTTTCACTGGGCATGGGTTATCCTTGCAACCTGCTTTGCAAGTTTATTCATAAACTATTCGGTCCGTATTGGATATGGCGTGATCCTTCCTGAAATGATAAGGACCCTGGACTTCGACAGGACCGCCGCCGGAACCATCTACAATGCCTATCTCTTCTCCTATATAATCCTGACGCCAATTAGCGGTTATCTGACAGACAGATTAGGGGCCCGTCGTGTGATTACCACATGTATACTGATCCTCGGTATCGGCGTTTTTTTAATGGGCACCATTAATACCTTAATGATGGCCTGTATCTTTTACGCAATAGCAGGCATCGGTGCCACGGGTATATGGACGCCGGTCATAACGGTGGTACAGCGATGGTTCTCTCCCAGCCGCAGGGGGCTGGCGCTGGGGATAATCTCTTCCGGGACCGGATTGGGAATCGCCTTCATGGGGATAGCATTTCCGTGGATCGTGAGCCATTTCAGCTGGCGCTTTGCCTGGTATTTCCTGGGGACAAGCGCGCTGATTATGACCCTGGTGAACGGTCTCCTCCTCAGGAGTGATCCCGAAGACTCCGGGTATCTGCCCTGGGGACAGGCTAACGGAAATCCTCATTCCGGCCCAAATAACGAAAAAACCATTGGTCACGATACCTCCCTTTCCATTGTCCTTAAAAATTCCAGGTTCTGGATCATCGGACTCTCATACTTTGCGATAGCTTATGCCCTATACGGGATCACCACGTTCATGGTGGACTATGCAAGATACCAGCTCGGATTGTCGCTTGAAAAGGCAAGCCTGCTGGCCACGGTACACGGTATCGCCCAGATCGGAGGAGTTTTGACTATCCTCCCCCTCTCCGACTACATAGGCAGGAAGACTAGCATCATCATCTCCAACTCTTTTATCACCGCCTGTCTGATCGGAATCCTGTTCACAGGTGATTCCTGGAAGATGCTCTTCATCCTAGTGGGAGTCATGGCCTTCTTTTACGGGACGATTTTCCCCATATACGGAGCCTGCGCAGGTGACTATTTTCCGCGTGATATGATGGGGACTGTTATTGGGGCATGGACACCCTTTTACGGATCAGGTGCCATCCTGGTACACTGGGTAACAGGTTTTTTAAGGGACACAACGGGTATCTATGACTATGCATTTATGATCAATGCATTAATGGCTGCATCAGGGCTTTTTTTAATATGCCTGGTTAGAAAAGATGAAAAAAGAGAATGATATTTGTAGCATTTCAGCTTTTTGAATATGGGCAGGGGCCGGAGATATTTTCACTTTACAGTAAGAGGAGACCAGCAATTTTGCTAACACATAATGGACTTTTTTCACTTGACAATAATAACCTTGACTGACTATATGTACCTGCTGTTACAAAATGCCCAATCGTAACTACTCAGGTTCAAGGTTCAAGGTTGGAGAGCGATCAACCGTGAACCGTGAACCGTGAACCTGATAACCTGAGTAGTTACGCACGATCTAATGTTTCATTGGAATCCTGCGATATTTGAATAGATTTGAGGATAATATGAACAACAAGCGACCTTTACTGGGTTCCGTGTGTGTCATCGGTGGTGGAATAGCCGGCATGCAGTCAGCCCTGGATCTCGCTGATGCAGGCTACTTTGTCTATTTAGTGGAGCGTTCCCCTGTCATCGGTGGCGTGATGGCCCAGCTGGACAAGACCTTTCCCACCAATGACTGCGCCATGTGAATCATCTCACCCAAACTGGTCGAGGTCGGCCGGCATCTGAACATTGAGCTTTTGACACTCTCTGAGATAACCTCCATAATTGGTGAGTTGGGAAATTTTGAGATAGAGATCCTAAAACACCCTCGCTTTGTGGATATGGAAAAGTGTATCGCCTGCGGGATTTGTGCGGAGAAATGCCCAAAGAAGGTTGATGATCCCTTTAATGAGAATCTAATTAAGCGCAAGGCAGCTTATGTTGATTACGCCCAGGCAGTCCCATTAAAATACTCCATTGACAAGGAGAATTGTATCTACTTCAAGAATGGGAAGTGCCGTGCCTGTGAAAAGTTCTGTCCTACGAATGCTATTAACTTTGAAGACCGGGAAGAGAAACTGACCATTCGTGCAGGCGCTGTAATACTTGCACCAGGATTTGCGGCTTTTGATCCAAGCCGGTATCAAACCTATCAGTATTCAACATGTTCCAATGTGGTGACCAGTATTGAGTTTGAACGTATCCTGAGCGCCACAGGACCCTATCAGGGACATCTCCAGCGGCCGTCGGACGGAGAGGAACCCCAAAAGATTGCCTGGCTCCAGTGCGTGGGATCCAGAGATGTCAACCAATGTGACCATTCCTACTGCTCGTCGGTCTGCTGCATGTATGCGATCAAGGAGGCCGTTATCGCCAAAGAGCACGCGGGAAATGACCTTGATTGCGCTATCTTTTTCATGGATATGCGGACCCATGGAAAGGATTTTGAGAGATATTACGATGCCGCCAGAGAAAAGCACGATGTCCGGTTTGTCCGGGCACGGGTCTATAAAATTAATCCCGACGAGGAAACCGGTGACCTGGTGATTAGATATGTCGGTGAGAGCGGGGAGCCCATGGATGAAAAATTTGACATGGTGGTGCTATCTGTGGGCATGGAAAGTCCCAAGGCACTTATCGAAACGGCCGATCGACTCGAGATAGAATTGGATCAGGACAACTTTGTAAAAACCGACACCTTTAGCCCGGTTGAGACTTCTCGAAAAGGGATATATGTCTGCGGAGCCTTTCAGGAACCAAAAGATATTCCCTATTCGGTCATGGAAGCAAGTGCTGCTGCCTGCGAGGCAAAGGCTGCTCTGTCTTCAGCTCGAGGCTCGCTGGCCAAGAAGAAGAGCTATCCTAAAGAAAAGGATGTATTCCATGAAGAGCCTCGCATCGGTGTCTTTGTTTGTAACTGCGGCACCAATATCGGTGGCATTGTTGATGTGCCGAAAGTTGCCGAGTACGCCCGCACACTCCCTGGAGTCGTTTATGTGGAAGAGAATCTGTTCACCTGCGCCCAGGATACGCAAGATAAAATGAAAGAGGTGATTGAACAGGAAGATCTGAACCGGGTTGTAGTGGCGGCCTGCACACCAAGGACACATGAGGAGCTTTTTCAGGAAACCTTGAGAGATGCTGGTCTCAACAAATATCTTTTTGAGATGGCCAACATCCGTAACCAGTGCTCCTGGGTCCACGCCCAAGAGAAGGATGAGGCAACGGAGAAGTCAAAGGATCTGGTCCGTATGGCGGTGGCCAAGGCTCAGCTGATAAAGCCCTTGCCGCAACCCACCATTTCGGTGGAAGACAAGGCCCTCGTTATAGGAGGAGGCATCTCCGGCCTGACCGCAGCCCTTGGTCTGGCCGATCAGGACTTCCATACATACCTTATTGAACAATCAGACAGACTGGGAGGGAACGCCCTTGGTCTCATTAGCACCTGGCGGGGTGACAAGATAGCCGATATGGTCAAAGGGGTAGTGCGGCAGGTGGAAGCGCATCCTTTAATCGATCTTTACACAAACGCAAGCATCAAGGAGAGCACCGGATTCGTGGGGAATTTCGAAAGCGTGATATCACAGAACGGGAATGATATCCCCCTGAAACATGGGGCCGTGGTCATGGCCGTGGGTGCCGAGGAATCCAAGCCCACTGAATATCTTTACGGCGAGGATGATAGAGTCTTGACCCACCTGGAACTGGATGCGGCCATCAGCAGCGGGGACAAGAAGGTTTTGGAAGCAAAAACCGTCGTATTTATCCAGTGCGTGGGCTCAAGGGAACCAGAGAGGCCATATTGCTCCAAGGTCTGTTGCACTCACACGATGAAATCCGTCATAAGATTGAAGGAAACGAAACCGGAAATGGATATCTATGTTCTTTACCGTGACATCCGTACCTATGGCCAACGAGAGGCGCTTTACAGAGAAGTTAGGGGCCGCGGCGTTGTTTTTATTCGATACAGCCTCGAACAAAAACCAGAGGCAGGGAAAAGCGGCAAGGAGATTTTTTTAAATATCAAGGATCACATTTTGGATAAGGATATCACGATTCATCCTGACCTCGTGGTGTTAGCCCCTGCCATTGTGCCGCGTGATAATGCATCCCTTGCCCAGATGTATAAATTGTCTCTCAACGAAGATGGGTTTTTCATGGAGGCTCATGCCAAACTCAGGCCGGTGGATTTCGCTACGGAGGGGATTTTCTTGGCCGGCATGGCCCACTATCCAAAACCCATTGAAGAGAGCATCGCCCAGGCCAAGGCAGCGGCCTCCAGGGCCTCTGTGGTGCTATCCCAGTCGGAGATTACGGTTGAGGGTGTGATCTCCCATGTAGATGAAATTTTTTGCCGAGGTTGCGGCAAATGCGAAGATGCATGCCCTTACAATGCCATTAGTCTCATAGAGAGGGAGGGGGATAAGACAGTAGCCCATGTTCAGGAGGCCCTCTGTAAGGGATGCGGATCATGTGCCGTGATCTGCCCTACGGGGGCGGCCTCCATATTCCATTACGATGACCAGGAGGTGCTGACCATGGTGGAGGCTGCACTGGAATGATGGTAATTGGTTGAGTGGTCGATTAGTTAAATGGTCTGATGAGATTGAACCCTTTTACAACTTAGCCACGCGTAAGTACTCAGGTTCAAGGTTCAAAGTTGGAGAGCGATGAAAATTGAATGGTGTGAAGATATTGAGGCTTGGCAACGGGCACGCGAGTTGACGCGAAAAGTGTACAAATTAGGTTCAAGGTTCAAGGGTTCAAGGTTGGAGAGCCATCAACCGTGAACCGTGAACCTGATTACCTGAATAATTACAAGCACTTAACTAATTAACGATTTAACCAAGTCCCGAAGGAGTTCAACCTGATGACTGAAGAGTTTAGCCCAAAGATTGTTGCATTTGCCTGTAACTGGTGTGCTTACTCTGCTGCTGATCTGGCAGGAGTTAGCCGTTTTCAGTACCCGCCTAATCTGCGAATCATCCGTGTGATGTGTTCTGGTCGGGTAAATCCCAATTTTATTCTTAAGGCATTTCATATGGGTGCTGACGGGGTTCTGGTGGCCGGGTGACACTTGGGAGATTGCCATTACCTGGATGGTAATGTAAAGGCAGAAAAAATGTTCCATATGACCCAAGAGCTGATCAAGATACTTGGTATTGATCCAGCAAGAGTGCGGCTGGAATGGATCTCTTCGGCAGAAGGCACGCGTTTTGCCGAGGTCGCCAGAGAGTTTACTGAAAAGGTCAAGTCCTTGGGACCATCTACCCTGAAACAAGCGGCCTGATCATGGCCCAATAAACGTATTATCTATATATAAAATCGCGGCAAGCGATTTTATGAGGCTTGAAATGACTTCGATTGCTGAATTGATTGATATCACAAAAACCTATTACTGCCTTGATTGTGGAGTCTGCACCGGAAGCTGCCCTGTTTCCAAAGTCTTTCCGGATTTTTCACCCAGGCAGATTATTGAGCGCTCCCTTTATGAGCTGGAGGAGCCTTCTGATAACACTATATGGAGCTGTCTGACCTGTGCACAGTGCAGTGTCCGGTGCCCTAGTAACATTGATTTTCCTGAATTCGTCCGACTTATGCGTGATGAGGCCCATGCTCTGGGCTTTAATGGAGTCCTTGCCCATAATGGGATGCTCCAAACCATTATGTCCATCCAGACCCGGGATATTAAACAGGACCGTACCTTCTGGATAGAGGATGGAAAAACAACGGAAAAAGGAGAAGTTTTTTACTTTGTGGGCTGCAGGCCCTATTTTGACGTTATTTTTCGGGATATTGATGCCGGTTCAATTAAGGGAGCCCGTAACATAGTGAAGATCCTGAACGCCTGCGGGCTGGAGCCAGTAGTGAGCAATGATGAAAGGTGCTGTGGTCATGACGCACTCTGGAATGGTGACGAGGAAAAGTTCAAACAGTTGGCTCAGTTGAACATAGACCTGATACGCTCTTCAGGTGCCAAACAGGTGATTTTTAACTGCCCTGAAGGCTATTACACCTTTAAGAATTTTTACCCTAAATATTTTGGCGAACTGGGTTTTGAGCCCGTACATATCCTCAATTTTTTAGAAGAGAAAATCAGTGAGGGAGTCATTCAGTTTGAAGAATCTCAGGGCGTAGTAACCTATCATGACCCCTGTAGATTGGGCCGGCTGGCGGGCATCTATGATGCGCCCCGCAAGATTATAGAAGCCGTCCCGGGCCTTGAACTGATAGAGATGCCCCGTTCCAGAGAGAACGGGATCTGCTGTGGAACCAGCGGCTGGATGAACTGTTCCAGTTGTTCCAAAGAGATCCAGATGCAGCGCCTCAACGAGGCAAGTAATACTGGTGCCGGATCCTTAGTGACGGCATGTCCCAAGTGCCAGATACATTTCAGGTGTGCCAAGTCGGCCTTTGATCTTGAGATAGAGATCACGGACCTTTATGATATTGTGGCCGAACGATTGAAGATAGCTCAAGGCTCATAGCTTATAGTCAAACTGCTATCAGCTACCAGTCTTAAAGTGGAGGAAATGGGTTGTGAATAAAGAGATTTTGATTATTGGCGGAGGTATTGCAGGGATCCAGTCGGCCCTGGACCTTGCCGATATGGGTATCAAGGTCCATCTGGTGGAGAAGCTGCCCAGCATCGGAGGTAAGATGGCCCAGCTGGACAAGACCTTCCCTACCAATGACTGCGCTATCTGAATACTCTCGCCAAAGATGCTGGATGTCGGTCGACATCCCAATATTGAGCTTCTATCTTACAGCGAAGTAGAGAAGGTGGAAGGCCGGATAGGAGATCTTAGGGTTACGGTTCGCAGGAAGGCGCGATACGTGGAGGAAGACAAGTGCACGGGCTGTGGCACATGTACTGAAAAATGTCCAACAGCTGTTCCCGATGCCTTTAATGAGGGACTGGGAGATCGAAGGGCCATTTACAGTTACTTTGCCCAGGGCATACCCTCCACCCATACCATTGACCCAGACCAATGCCGTCAGTTGAAAGGTAAGAAATGCGGCATCTGCGCAAAGACCTGTCAGGCCGAGGCAATCAATTTTGATCAAAAAGACCGGATAGTGGAGATAGATGTAGCGGCCATCATTGTCGCTGTCGGGTACGATGTATTTGACCCTTCACGAATCCCCGAATACCGTTACAGGGAGATCACTAATGTAGTCACGGCCATTGAGTTTGAAAGGCTTTTGAGTGCCAGCGGACCTACTGTCGGGCACCTGGATCGGCCGTCGGACCGGGCTGTTGAAGCGCAGATTGAAGAGCTTGAGAAAAAGGCCAGGAAATCCCAGAAGGTCCTGGGCAAACTTGAAGAAAGATTTGGCGAAAGTTCAGCTGAATTCCATGAAAAGTACCAAGCAGGACAATATCAAGGGGACCAAGAACGTCAGAAGTGGGCTGACAAATATGCCGCGCATCTATCTGTTATGGAGCCCCTTGAAGACCTTAAGAAGAGGGCCGAAGGCTTCACCGTGGCCAAGCGGTTGGCCTTTATCCAGTGCGTTGGCTCCAGGGACTTTCGCTTTTACCCATTCTGCTCAGGTTATTGCTGCATGCACTCTGTGAAGGAGGCCATTATTGCCCACGAGCATGAACCTGAGACCAGATCCACCATCTTCGGAATGGATATCCGGGCGGTTGGAAAGGGTTTTGAAGAATACAAGATCCGCGGCGGTGATCATTCAAATATTACATATGTACGCGGACGGGTTGCAGAAATCACCGAAGGCGCCAATCATAATCCAGTGGTGACCTATGAAGACACGCGTGAGAGGAAGGTCAAAAGCCAGGAGTTCGACATGGTGATCCTGGCTACGGCCTGTGCACCCACAAAGGGGATTATTGAATTGGCCAAGGTGGTCGGAATTGAATTGGACCAGTACAATTTCGTAAAGACCAGCCCACTCTCTCCTGTTGATAGCACAACCCCCGGGATCTTTGTCTGCGGCTGTGCCGAGTCACCAATGGATGTTCCTGAATCTGTGGCCCAGGCCTCAAGCGCTGCCGAACGTGCCGCTGAAATCGCCATTCAACCACGACCAGAAATGGAGCACGCCGTTGCCTGAAAAGAGAGATGAAGAGATAAGGATCGGGGTATTTATATGCCATTGCGGCTCCAATATTGCCGGATTCCTGAATATGGAAGAGCTTGCAGAATACGCGCAAACCCTGCCCAACGTAGTTTTCGTCCAAAGGAATCTCTATACCTGCTCAGAGGGGGGCATTAACGAGATCAAGTATGGGATTAAGGAGCAGAATCTGAATCGCGTCGTGGTCGCTTCCTGCACACCAAGGACCCATGAACCCCTCTTTCGGATTTCCTGCGCTGAAGCAGGGCTTAACCCTTATCTCTTCGAGATGGTCAATATCCGTGATCAATGCTCCTGGGTACATATGCAGGAGCAGGAGGATGCCACCACCAAGGCCAAGGTCCTTATCCGTATGGGTGTAGCCAAGGCCGCCCTACTGGAACCCCAGGAGCCTATTATTTCGGAGGTTCAGACCCGGGCCCTTGTGATTGGGGGTGGACTGGCCGGGATGACTGCCTCCCTTGCACTTGCCCACCGCGGGTATGAAGTGGTCCTAATAGAAAAGGAATCAAATCTCGGCGGCATGTTAAATCAGATCAATAAGCTTGGGCCCACCATGACCGATGCCGAGGAGTTGGCAGAGAGAAAAATCAAGGCCGTGTCCGAGCATCCTAATATCACTATCTTTACCAAGTCAGTGATCACCGATGTCCAGGGTTTCATCGGCAAATACCAGGTCGATGTTGAAACGGAATCAGGGGTCAAAAAGATCGACATCGGTGTGATTGTTGTGGCCACTGGTGGTCGTACATTTGTTCCCGAGGGTCTATACGGTTATGATGGCCGGCGGGTCATTACCCAGATAGAGATGGAGAGTCACCTCAGAGAAGGGTTGGATCAGGATATTAAAAACGTGGTTATGATCCAATGCGTGGGCAGCCGTAATGAGGAGAGGTCTTACTGTTCCAGGATCTGTTGCCAGACCGCGGTCAAGAACGCGATACTAATTAGAGAACAAAACCCTGACGCGAGGGTTTCAATCCTGTATCGGGACATGCAGATGTACGGTGTGGAAAATGAGGAGATGTTCAGGGATTCCAAGGCCAAAGGGATCCGCTATATAAATTACGACCCAGCCCAACCACCCAAGGTGGATTCGAAAAAGGTCAAGGTCTTTCATTCCCTGCTCGGACGCAACCTGGAATTGCCGGCGGATCTCGTAGTACTTTCCACCCCTCTCATCGCTCAAGAGGGCGCTGAGGTTATCTCCCAGCTCCTCAGGGTCCCGATTGACGAAAACGGCTTTTTCTTAGAAGGCCATGTTAAGCTAAAGCCCCTGGATTTTGCCACGGATGGGGTCTTCCTTTGCGGAAGCGCGCGTTTTCCTGCCAATATCCGCGAGACCGTGGCACAGGGTCTGGGCTCGGCATCCCGTGCCTCTATACCATTATCCAAGGGATCTGTGGTGGTAGAGCCAATCATTTCTGTCCTGGCCGATGAAGAGGCCTGCCGGGGCTGTGGCCTCTGTGTTGAGCTTTGCCCATATAGTGCCCTTGAGATCCAGCATACGGAGAAGGGAAGAAAGGTTCATGTCATCGATGTGGCCTGCAAGGGGTGTGGCATCTGTGCAGCCACATGCTACCAGCATGCCTTAAGCATAAACTCTTTTACGGATGAGCAGATTGAGGCTCAGCTGGAGGCGTTCTTGGGCTCTAGTGTTGTGTCTTAGAAATAATCTTCAACAAGATGGAGGAGCATGGGGGTCTCTTTTCAAAAAAGACTGGGCCCTGGCGGATAGCACAAAAGAAGCTGCCAGGTGAGGCGGGCGGCGGACCTCCTGTGCCAACGCCACCCAAACCGAAAGATGGAATTTGCGAGGACGTTCTCCGCCGCCTTACTCTCCAGTAAAGCATGGCTTCTTGCAACCAAGATCTCTTTTTTGAAAAGAATGAACCTTTCCACGGAGCATATTAGATATGCTCTTTCAGAAAGGGAACATGATCGCTAAACGCAGTACATGCTATTTTCAAAGAACTAAATTATTACCATATTAGGAGATTTTCATTGGCACAATTTATTCCCAAGCTCCTTACATTTTGTTGTACGTGGTGAGGATACTCTGCTGCTGATTTAGCTGGAGTTTCCAGACTACAATATACCCCGGAGATAAAGATCATCCGAACTATGTGCACCGGTCGGATCGATCCGTCCATTGTGGCCAAGGCTTTCAAAAATAGACTTGATGGCCTCTTAGTGGTGGGCTGTTACTTTGGTGACTGCCACTATATCAGCGGGAACGTCCAGGCAAAAGCCAAAATGGACATGACGCGCAAACTCTTTAAGCACATCGGCGTTAATGAAGATCGCCTTGCCTTCCGGCATTGTTCTTCTGGTGAGGCCTCTGTGTTCGTTGAAATTGTCAATGAGTTTGCAGACAAGATCCGCAGCCTTGGTCCCTTAGGAGGTGAAGGGGATCGTATAAAGTCTCCTGAAATCTTTAAAAAACTGGAGGTGGCCGAGGCCGTACTTGCCGGCGAGAAGATCCGGTGGATCATCGGCAAGAGGACTCCGTTCCTTGATTCCGGTAATAAGTATGGGGAGGTATTCACTGAACACGAATTTAATCGCGCCATTGATATGATCATTGTAGAAGAGATCGAGACCCAGGAGATCCTTTGTAAATTAAGGGAAGGTGCCCAGTCCGTGAAGGGCCTGGCCAAAGCCTTGGCCATACCTTCAGAAAGGATCTTTAGATATATAATGGCTCTTAAACGAAAAGAGATGGTTGCGCTGGAAAAAGTGTCCGGACGAACCCCGTTTTTTGTATCACTTTAGGTTTTTGAAAAATTCTCAAGTGATAAAATTGCAATGAATTTTAAAAAGCTAAAATATTGGTAACGTTCAAAAATGGTTGCTTATTCGTTTATTGAATAAAATGTCCTAAACAGGCATGACCTCCTTACTTCATAAAGATTGGATAAACTTGAAAGCATTATAAAGATGAATATACAAGAACTTTTAACCGATACCAAAGTATTACCGTTATTTCAGTTAGTGCAACAAGAGGTGTAGTATAGTGGAAGATAAAAGAGTGTTGATTGTTGGGGGAGGACTCGAAGGCGTCCGCTCGGCTGTAGAAAAGGCAGAGGCAGGCGCGCAGGTGACCATAGTTGAAAAGTTCCCCGCCCTGGGTGCGGAAAGGATTCCCAGGGATCGTCTGATAAAACCTGATGATGCATTTGTAAACCCTGAGCTGGATAAGGTTCGTAATCACTCGAATATCGATATCCTGACATACAGTGACCTTAAAAAAGTCACTAAAGAAAATGGGACAGTAAAGACAAAGATCCTGAAACACAGTCTCAGGGTCGACAACACTAAGTGCAATGATTGCAAGGCGTGCATCAAGGTCTGCCCTGTCAATATGCTTGACGACTTTGACGAGGGTTTGGGATTTCGCACGGCCGTGGATTACTGCAACCCTAATACGGATGAATACAATATCTATAAAGAAGATATGCCTGTCTGCCAGAGGACATGTCCCGTCAACCTGGATATCCGCTCCTATGTGGGACTGATAGCCGATGGAAAGTATCTTGACTCCCTGGCCATCATCAGGGATAGGCTGCCCCTTCCGGGAAGCATTGGAAGGGTCTGTCCCCACCCGTGTGAGACGGCCTGCAATAGACAGTATCCGGATGAACCCATCAGTATCTGTTTCCTTAAAAGATTCGTGGCTGATGTAGAGATAGATGAAAAAATTGAACCAGTCTATGAAACCCCTTCCAAGAAGCTTTCCGGCAAGATCGCCATTATAGGGGCAGGCCCCGCAGGCCTAAGCTGTGCCTACGATCTGGCAAGATTGGGCTACGATAACATCACGATCTTTGAGGCACTCCCTGTCCCGGGAGGCTATCTGTGGGTGGGGATCCCGGAATACCGCCTGCCCAAAAAGATCATTCAGCGTGAGGTGGACCTAATTGTTAATATGGGGGTGGAGATAAAGTACAATACTCGAATCGGCCAAGATATATCCTTTGAAGGCCTGAGGAATGATCATGATGCCGTGTTTATTGGGGCGGGCTGTCATCAGGGCCTTAAATTGCGTGTCCCTGGAGAAGATGAATATGAAGGGAAGGGGATTGTGGACTGCGTGACCTTTTTGAGGGAGCAGGCCTTGGGCAAACAGATGGAGGTTAAAGGCAAGCTGATCGTGATCGGTGGTGGTAACGCGGCCATTGACTCGGCCCGTGTTGGTTGGCGCATGGGGTTTGATGAGGTCTATATTCTCTACCGAAGGACTAAAAAGGAGATGCCTGCCAACTCGTGGGAGATTGAAGCGGCCGAGCATGAGGGGGTCATTCTCCAGTACCTGGCTGCCCCCATAGAGATCTTGGGTAAAAATGGCATGGTAACGGGTATGAAATGTATCAGGATGGAGTTGGGAGAACCGGATGCCTCCGGCCGGAGGCGACCAGTTCCCATAGAAGGGTCCGAGTATGTCATCGATGCCGAAACAATTGTGCCCGCCATCAGTCAAGGTGCGGACCTGAGTTTTCTCTCGGAAGGGCATGATTTTAATCTTTCCCGCTGGAATACATTCGAAATAGATGAAGAGACAGGTGCAACCAATGTCCCTGGCGTGTTTGCAGGCGGTGATGTGGTAACTGGTCCTGATATTGCCATCCGGGCCGTCGCCGCCGGCAACAGGGCGGCCTTGGGCATTCATGAGTACCTGAGGAGTTAGTAAATGATCTACGAAAAGGAGAAACGCTACATTATAGCATTTGATGATGTCCCATCTCCCAGGGCAGAGATGCCGGAGATTTCAGTTGACGATAGAAGGGGAAATTTTGTGGAAGTGGAGACCGGTTTTCCCGAAGCGCTGGCTGTTCAGGAGGCTAAGAGGTGCCTCAGCTGCCGGCGCTGCTTAGGCTGCGCACTTTGCTGGGCCGAATGTAAACCGGAGGCCATTGATTTCGACATACCTGACGAGGAGCTGGACCTGGAATTTGACGAGGTTATTATTACAAAGGGACAGGATAATGCGTTTCACCCGCTTAAACCTGAACTGGGTTATGGAAGTTACGCGGATATCATCACTGATTTACAATTTGAACGTATGCTGTCCCCGACAGGCCCTACCGATGGTATAGTGGTTTCACCTAAGGATAGTGAAATTCCCAGGCGGGTAGCTATTATTCAGGGGCATCCTGAAGGAGATGAAAACCATCTCCTTTCCTCTCTGATCCTCGGGGTCAATGAGTCCATCCTTGCACTGGAAAAAACAGGAGAACTGAACGTCGTTCTGGTCTCTCCTATCAGTCAATCCTTTAAAGAACAATTCTTTTCCGATGTAGAGAAGATCTCAGGTCTCCAGATTGTAGAGGGGGTACCAGAGTCCGTGGTAAAGAAGCAGGATGGGGAGTCCCTGACCCTTACATATTCAGAAGATGGGCAGAGTAAACAGGAGGCCTTCGATCTTATTGTCGTTCTGACGAAACCAAAAATCTCCCCTGAAATCAAATTGTTAAGCCAGAAGCTCGATCAAGGCATATTATAATCATAATTCTCCTCTTATACTCTGACCATGTCCCACATTTTTTATCGCAACCTCCAAAATACAAAAATGTGGTGGCATGTACATGCCCATGATAAAGAGAGATAGTCTGTATCATTGGTCTGACAGGCGAATCTCCGTAGATTATCAGAGAATTGAGATTGAAAGGAGATCCCAACCATTCCAGCCTTAATAAAAATATTTGCCGTCTTCGGCCTCATTCTGGTCCTTAACAGGCTGCACCTCCACCTTAGCCTATCCCTCTTCATCGGATCTCTGGTACTTGGACTATGGATGGGACTCTCGCCCATGGACCTGGCAGGAAGCGGTCTGAACAGTATTTCCCATATGCAGACAATCGGCCTGATCCTGATTGTGTGGCTGATAATGGTAATGAGCCGGATCATGGAGGAGAGCGGGCATATGGACAGACTGGTAAAGAGCTTTACCCGCCTCTCCAAGGACGACCGTGTGGTAGGCTCTGTTATGTCGGCCCTGATCGGGCTGCTGCCCATGCCGGGGGGAGCCCTCTTTTCCGCACCCATGGTAGGAGCGTCTCTCTTAAAAAGCTCCGCCACAGGCGAGCAAAAAACGGCACTTAATTACTGGTTTCGACATATCTGGGAATACTGGTGGCCCCTCTACCCCGGGGTGATCCTTGCCGTTGCCTTGCTGGAAGTGGAGACATGGCACTATATGGCCATGCTAATCCCCATGACCATAGTCTCTATCATTGCAGGAACATTCTTCATCCTACGACCCATCGGAAAGAGAGGGGGAGATAATCAGGGATCTGTTTCCTGGGCAGGGATAAAACAGTTCATCTGGGAGATGATGCCGATATTGATCGTTATCTTTGTTATTATCGCGTCAACCGGGCTGGTCAATATCCTGGGGCTTCCGGGTTTCCATATTAAAATACCCTCCATACTCTACATTCTGCCGGGGCTTGTGTGCTCCATCATCTGGGTATGTCTTGTTAATCATACACCTTTCTCTCAATTCCTCTCAGCGCTCTTGCGCAGGAATATTCTGCCCATGCTTTTTCTGATTATTGTCATCATGGTATTTAAGGGAATTATGACGGACAGCCAGGCTGTTGTTCATATTCGAGATGAACTGATGACATACAGGATCCCGGCTATACTGATTATCTTGATTATGCCCTTCCTCTCCGGGTTGATCACGGGTATTTCCATCGGCTTTGTGGGAACATCGTTTCCTCTTATCATACCGTTGTTCCAGTCACCCCAAATTATAGATTACCTCTCCCTTGCGGCACTTGCATACGTTTTCGGTTACATGGGGATGATGCTCTCTCCGGTTCATCTCTGTCTCCTGGTAACCAAGGATCACTTCAAGGCCGGCCTGTTAAACATTTATCCATATATTATCAAACCAGCTTTGACTGTCATAGTTACGGCCATTGTCCTGTATACCGTTATCAGGGTCTTTTGATCCGAATAACCCGCGACACAAAGTGGGAGGAAATAATCCACGTCCATCGGTTTTTCCCCGCACCGCGTGGGAAGAATGACATTTCTTTGTTTGCATTCTAAAAGGGTGTATCAACCCTGAAAGGCGATGGCTTTCTCTTCAAGGCGATATCAGAATAGAAAAAGGTATATGGTTTAACCCACATTTTGCATTAGAGAACAGTAAACCCTTTCACCCTGTAAAGGAAGGGGTTTCCAGTGTTAACTTTTTAAATCATCAGTAATATATGGTTTTCCCAGGCCAATCTC
>JAFDAM010000085.1 GCA_019313825.1 Deltaproteobacteria bacterium | reverse complement strand
TGGGTGATGGTGCCCCTTTCATTGACCACTGCAAAATCTAAACTTGAAATATGACAGTCTACTCCTATATAGTTCATCTGGGTGTCTCCTTTCTGGGTTGGGGTTATTTTTTAGACAAAAAATAATACCATATTCCAACCCAGGAGGGATACCCGTAGTTCCATAGTCTCATCACAGGTTTTTGAACCATCTGACATTTTGGGGTATTGGCAAGATATATCAGTTTAAGTTCAATTAATATTTTTCCTGCTATGGTCTTTAAAAATCTTTCATTCATTTATAGGAAGAAGATGCGATTTATAGGTTGCAACTTTGGCCATTTTTTAATAATATCAATGTGTTGATTTTGGCAAGCTGTACGACTTTTTAAGATAAGCCATTAACTATTATATATGTAAACAGAAGAGTTTCAGGCCTCCCAGCTTTTCAAGGTCCAGGGGGGATGAGGCATCCATGGATTCAAGCTCCCCGGTCTTTCCCACCCTTTGTTCTACCTCACGGATTGTCTCCATGGTGTAGTCAATAAACCTGTCCGGGGTCATAATCTCTTTGTGGAACCTTATAAAGGAGAGCATGCTCAGTTCCTCGTTTTTCAACTTCTCTGCAAGTTCAGCCGCCTCCCTTAACATCCCGATCACATCTCTTGCAATCCCTGCGTTAAGCACGGTGCTGAAATCCCACAGCATTGTGGCGCTTGAATATTTGGCGCTGGGAACAGAGGCCCTTAAGAGGACAGAGTCTTTATAGGACCTGTCAGCATCGCTTATTCTTTTTTCCAGTGTATATTTCCGGTTAGGTTCAGGCAGGTCATCACGCAACCATCCAAGGGCGGAATATATCTCAACTGCCGTCTCTCTGCAGAAATCCTGTATGTCTAGGATCTTCTTTTCAGGATCTTTTAAGATATCAGGATCACTCTTCAGGATCTTCTTGAAACTCATGAGACACATCAGGAAATACCTTGACTGGCCGCCCGTGGATGAAACGGTCATCCCCATCTCAAACAGCTTCTGGGCATGATCCAGGAGCCTGTACACATCCCTTTCATCCAGTTCAGTTAAACCTGTCTCGTATCTACCTCCCTCTCTTCTTATCAGGCGAAGGATCGTTATGGCCTGACCGAGCTTGGAGACCGCGGCCTCGCAGAAGAAGTCCTCGGCACTGGGTTTGTATACCTCTTTTATGAAGTCCGCTTCTTCGTCCGCACGTGAAAAGCGAATGGATGATACCGAATAGGTGTCCGCATTTATGCCCAGGTCGGTAAATATGCTCATCCTCAGCGCCCTGGCTATGTGATTGGACGGATCTGTGCTCAGGACGATCCTCAGGATCTCATTGGCCTCCAGCAGCCTTCCTCTGAAATAGAGTGTCTTTGCTATTTCAAGCCCCAGTAATGAGTTCCGGGGATCCCTTAGAAGTGTCTCAATCACCCCCTTTCCCTGGCCAGGGGCACTTTCAGTTCTATTCCCGGATAAACGGATCACCTCCTTGAACTCTTCATCGAAGCGTGAATCGGCCTGGAGCATGCGGTCATTCAGGAGGGCAGGGATGAAATCCCAGAAATTAGTATTCCAGAGGCCCTTGACAGACCATATGGTAATGATCTCGCCTGCTGGCATCTCTGCCACGGCGGGGGTCTCGTGGAATATGACCCTTATATTGTTTATCTGGACACAGAGATGGCTGTAGTCTGTCATGCGTATGACGCACTCGCCCGGGAGCCTGGCCTTTATGATGGACTGCAAGTAGTCATCCATGGTGGAGAATTCACCTGCCGCGATCCCAATGCTCAGGGTCTTTCGTGGTGAGCTGTGGGAGGAGAGGGCCCATCTCAGTGCAACCTGATGGGCTATGGATACGGCTTCTTTCATGCCACGGTTATAGGACCTCGGGTGGCTGAGTTCACTTGTGACGGATCTTTCCTTTGGGAGGTCAAGATAGAACCATGTGGTTGAGTAGGCCTGGAGCCTGTTGGCTTGCCCGGTCAGCCCGAGGTCTTCAAGGCAGCTTCGTATCTCGTTTTTGAGCCACTTGACCGCCTTTTCCTCTATTACGTCCTTTCTGCTGTACAGGGCGATGGCGATCCTCGTCCCCTCCCTGCTGTCCAGGGCCTGTTCCTCCGGGCAGGTCTTTAGCAGGGTCTCATAGTTCCATGGTCTTCCAAGGTGGGGCCTCTTATAACCCAGCCAGAAGCTCAGAAGACGCAGGACGTTCCGTTTGTTCCTCGTGTTTGCAGGGCCCTGCTTAAGCCTGCTGAACATGGCGTTATTCACCTTACCTGCCGGTAGTATCCCCTGGAGGTGATATCTCTCCACAAGCTCGTTGACCGAGATGGTCAATCCCCTCCCTGAAGCATTGATCTTTTCCCTGTCTTCCATGAGATTACTGAACGTGAATCCCTCAGGTGGTTTGCATTCCTCAGGATGACATGCATTCTCGTTGATAAAGTTCTCAAAACCCTCTGGCTTTTCGATTATGCCCTGCTCCAAGGCCAGATCAATAAAGGGCTGAATCCCTTCCCTGTTGTCTTCAAAAAAGTGTCTGTAGGATTCAAGGTTGGGGAACAGGGCCAAAAGACCTGATCTTATCCTGTCCCTTTCAATGTATTTTTGTTTGTTTCCTTTATTTCCCTTCATGCTGCAACCTCACATTGTAACATTGTATTGTTACGCATTGAAACAGTTATTGCATGTAACACACCAAATGATTTGACAGATACAGTGTAACAAACATACTATTTGAAATTATTTACGTCAATAAAACTATTTTCAGGCCCTCCTGATACAATAGTGGTTGCAGTGGGATTGGAACCGGAAAAGACAGTCTATCGATCGCTTAAGGGCAAAGTAGCCGATCTCCATATTATTGGCGACGCAAAAGAGCCACGGAATATCATGAGCGCTATATGGGATGCCTATGAGGTGGCCCGTGTGATCTGAGAATTTTTAAGGAGGGGCACTAGCCTCTCTTCTATCGGGGTTATTGAGGACATCATTAACGTGGGTGAAGACTCACACTGTAAAAGGAAAGGAGGATATCATGAAGATATTTAAAATCGTTCCTGTTTCTACGATGCTTTTATTCCTTGCCCTTTCATTTACCTATGCCGGTGCAGAAACGGCAAAGAAAGACTGGAAATGGCCAAAGAGGCTTATAGCAGCCTCCGGTGGCCTTACCTCTCCAGGTTATATAGTGCCGATTTCCTGGACGCCCATACATCAAAAAGATACCGGCATGAAGTGGAGAGTATTGGCCGAGCCTGCCAGCGTTACAAGGTTCAGGCTGGTAAAAGATAGAAAGATAGACTTTTTGTATTCCAACCTTCAAGCGGGCGGTGACCTTTTATCAGGCGGTGAAGGGTTGGCAACAAGACAAGATGGGCCATTCCAACTAAGGCTTGCTCTGCCGGGCTTCAAGATGTTTTTCGGCCTTGAGGCGTTTGGAAGAAGCGGCGTAAAGACGCTTGACGACATAAGAAAAAGACCGGGGATCACATATGGTGTTCCCATTGGAATAGTTGGGATAGTGAGAGTAGCTGACGCTTATCGCGCTTTTCTCGGTATGGACGAAAAGGAGATGGTAACGGTTCCCTATGGCAGCTATCGGGGTATGACCAGCGCCTACCTGCAAGGGAAGTTTGATCTTATCGGGGAAGACCCGACCGGAATGACCGTTCAACGATTTTCAGGCACGAATAAAAAGGGCGGTGTAATCTTTTTTGACTTGCCGGAAGATGATATAGAGGGAAACAAGAGATTCAGACAAGAAGTTCCAAAGATGTCCCTGGGGGTGTGTGATATCGGGGTTCCGGAGGCTCGGGGAAAACGAATGCTTCTTTTCCGCTGGATTGCTTATGCTAATAAAGAGCTGGATTCTGAGATTGTATACCGCCTGCTTAAATGGCATGAAGAAAGTTACGATAGATTTAAAGATAAATGCCCCCTCTGTCCATTTATAACCATAAAGGCATTCAGGGATACCCTTAACGTGACCTATATCCCAGTTCATGAGGGAGCCATAAGGTATATGAAGGAGAAGGGGATGTGGTCTGCGGCTGATGATATCAGGCATAAATATAATATTAAGGTAGCCGATATTCATATTAAGGCCTATCAGTCGGCCATTGCCAGGGCTGATGCCAAGAAGGTAGAGGTTGTAGCGGACAGTGAGGAATGGCAGGCTTTATGGGAAAACTACAAGAAAGAGAAAGGCATTCCGGTAGTGGGAATAATGAGTGATAAAGAGATAGCCGATTCGTTTCCGAACCTTAAATAGCTGACCCAATGGATTCTCAAGAGAGATAAACAGTTGCGATATGTTTGACCTGTTGATACGGGGTCTCGGGTTCTTTGTGAATATATTATGGGGAATTAAGCCATGACTGAAAAACAGAAAGGGCCACCAAAAAATATAAGATATGACTCGCTTCCATTGCCTGTAAAGATTTACGTCAATGTGGCCACCTTTGTTGGTGTGGCAATTGGAATATATTTTATTTTTGGATTGAATATTGGGGGACTGCTTTTTGTCGACGCAGAGTATTACTATCTTTTCTTTGGTCTTTTTGGCCCTTGCGGTTTCCTGATCATGCCTGAACAAAAAAAGGCTTCATGGTATGACTATCTTTTATCCACCCTGTTCTTTGCACTATGCATCTATTTTTTTCTAAATGCCAGACAGATAACTCTGGTAGGATGGATCCCCGCCACACAATTCAATGTTGTTTTAGCATGTATCTTTATTGTCATTATGTTAGAGGGAGCCAGAAGGGGGGCCGGAGGGCTTGCCTGGCCTATTGTAGCTTTAGTCCTGGGGATTTACCCTCTTATTGCCGACTATGTCCCGGGCGTATTTAACGGGGTATCTCAACCTTTTAACTCGACCATATCCTATTACGTCTATGGAGGATTCGGGATACTTGGGATCCCGGGCAGAGTAATGGGGGGTATCCTTCTGGGTTTCCTGGTTTTTGCCGGCTTTCTCATTGAGACAGGCGCAGGGAAGTTTTTTTTAGATGTAGCCTATTCACTGTTGGGCAAGTACAGGGGCGGACCAGCCAAGGTGGCAGTAGTGTCCAGCGGATTTTTCGGAAGCCTGAGCGGGAGTATTGCCGCGAATATTGTCTCAACCGGCTCGATTACCATCCCTGCAATGAAACGTCTTGGGTACCCTGCCCGTTATGCAGGAGCGCTCGAAGCCTGCGCATCAACAGGCGGGGTCCTCATGCCTCCTGTAATGGGTGCAACGGCCTTTGTTATGGCGGCAATGCTGGAGACCCCATACCACACTATTATGCTTGCCGCTGCTGTGCCGTCTATCCTGTTCTATTTCGGGTTGCTGGTACAGGCGGATGCCTATGCGGCAAAGGTCGGGATGAAGGGACTTCCCAAGGAAGAGCTGCCATCTTTTTGGCGTGTTCTAAAGAAGGGCTGGCCGTTTCTGTTTGTTCTTCTCTTTCTCGTCTGGGGGCTTCTCATTATGGAATGGGAATTCCTGACGCCCTTCTATGCTTCACTAGTTTTGATATTGCTTTCCTTCACAAGCAGTGAAACGAGAATAACTTCTAAAAATTTTTTCAATGCTATGCTTATGGTTGGAACGCTTGTAACTAGAACACTCGTTATTATACTTCCAGCCGGCATTGTTATATCCGCCATAAGTATAACCGGTGTCGGCGCAGCATTTACCACCGGAGCAGTTAGTCTTGGAGGGGGAAATCTGGTATTGATTATGATAATAGGCGTCCTGGCTTGCTACGTAATGGGGATGGCTGGTATGCTGCTTACCGCATACGTATTTCTTGCCGTGACAATGGCGCCTGCTATTATACAGATTGGAGGGCTGAACGAGTTGTCTGTCCATCTGTTCATTATGTATTATTCAATGCTTTCATTTATAACCCCACCTGTAGCTGCCGGCGCATTCATTGGTGCTGCAGTAGCCGGAGCTTCTCCCATAAAGACAGCCATAACAGCCATGCGTCTTGGAATAGTGATATATTTTGTCCCCTTTTTCTTCGTGTTCAATCCTGCCTTAATCTTACAGGGCCCGCTCTTTGAATCTCTCTATCTCTTTATCTTCTGTTTGATAGGCATATGGGTTCTGGCCGGGGGATTAGAGGGTTACCTGGCGTTTGTGGGCAGGTTGGCCTTATGGACGCGTCCGATACTCATTGGGGGAGGATTTATGATAGCTTTGCCGGGAATACGATCTACAATAATTGGAGCTGTTATATCTGCAGTCATCATATATATAATTCTGATAATGAACAAATTAAGGTTTAAGGAGGATCAGATATCCATGAACACATGATTAACTGTATGATTGCTGAAGTCTCTGAATTGAGCTTTGGCGCGATTTTAATGGGGCTGAAAAAGAAGTTATCGTCAATATGCATATAACATTTTCGAAAGGAGGAAAGAAATTATTGTAACGCTAGATGAAAAACTAGCGAGTGTGTCAAGGAAAGAGCTGTCTGAACTGGGGATGAAACTCTGGTGTGCCCATGATTTTGGTCACTTTGCAGGCTGGAATCCTGACATGAAATTTGAAAGGATAAAATTCATGCTGGATGGAGATGATTGCTGCGAATTTGTTTGTGGGGTGGAGGGGTAGCTTCGCAACTCAAGTTTAGTACCTCATATTAGCTCTTTTTCATTATCTTAAATTAATTTTTAACTTTTTAGGAGGATGCTATGAGAGAATACAAATCACAGGGTTATTCCATTTTTCATGAGACTATGGCGGATATGAGCTGGCCGGAGGTGCAGAAGGCATCTGAGGAAGGAGCAATAATACTCTTTCCCACAGGTGTTATAGAGCAGCACGGTCCGCATATGTGTACGGGTGTGGACACCTATCTTGCTTATGTATATGCAAGAATTCTCAAAGAAAAGCTGGAAACGAAAGGGGTTAAGTCACTTATCGTACCACCCTTCTACTGGGGGATTACCGGCTACCGCGGCACCTATCCCGGCTCATTTACCTGCCGGGCTGAAACAGTCAAAGCGGTCTATTATGACATACTTGACTGCCTTAATGAGTGGGGCTTT
>JAFDAM010000084.1 GCA_019313825.1 Deltaproteobacteria bacterium | reverse complement strand
TAATGTTGTTCTTAGCCCTATATGTCATTTCGAGCGAAGCGAGAAACCTTTTAATACTAACAAGTTGCAGATTCAAGATTCCTCGGCTATCACCTTGGAATGACATTACGACACGGTCTCTTTGGACGTGGTCAGAGAAAATTGGCTTTGCCTGAAAAGGGAAATCTATCCGGCAGTGACTATCTCTTCAAGACGATATCAACTACCTTTTGAGGAAGCGGCCAAATATTTGGGCTTTGCCAAGTCAATTGCAGATTCCAATGGGTTCAGAGGCATAAAACCCAAATATTTGACCACTGCAGAGTCAAGTGGAATTCTAAAAAGATATCGTCTTTAAGAGACAGCCATCGCCTACTAGAGGCGATACATTCTTTTAGGGTGCAAATAAAGCCACGTCCTTGGGGCGTGGATTCTTTACTTTTATACGCTTCGCGCCATGCGCTCTGCTCTATGCCCCCTGCGCCTTTTAACCGTTGTCTTTGTCCTGCAAGTCATTTAATATGATCTGATGTTACAGATAGGCAGACTGAAGCTGAAAAACTGGCTGGTCATGGCGCCCTTGGCAGGGATTACAAATCTCCCCTTCCGTCTCATGGTCAAAGGTCTGGGCGCGGGACTGGTATTTACCGAGATGGTAAGCGCAATGGGCCTTAAAACCAGGAAGAAAAAGACACTCGCGTACCTTGAGAGTCACCCTGATGAAAGCCCTCTTGCCGTCCAGATATTCGGGTCCAGGCCCGATGTCATGGCCAGGGCCGCCCAGATTGTTATCGAGGCAGGGGCCGATGCCGTTGACATCAATATGGGCTGCCCCGTTAAAAAAGTGACAAAGACCGGCGCGGGCGCATCCCTCCTACGGGATTCGAAAAAGGTTGAGGAGATCGTCTCCAGTGTCCGTCTCGCGTGCAGTGTGCCCTTGACGGTAAAGATCAGGTCCGGATGGTCTTCAGGGCATGAGGTCGCCTGCGAGGTCGCGCGTATTATAGAAGAGTGTGGTGCCGACGCTGTCGCTGTTCACCCGCGATTCGCGACCCAGGGCTTCTCAGGCCGGGCTGACTGGGATCTGATCGGCAAGGTAAAGGAACATATAAAGATACCTGTCATCGGCAACGGTGATGTTGTGGAACCGGCTGATGCCCTTAATATGAAGAGACAGACCGGATGTGACGGCGTAATGATAGGAAGGGGCGCGGTAGGGAATCCCTGGATCTTCAGTCAGATCCTGCAAGCGGAAAAAGGTCTTCCCGTTCAAAGGCCTGATCTGTCCGAACGAAGATCGCTTATTATGGAACACTATAACCTCCTGTCCGGTTCCATGGGCGAGCGCAGGGCGGCCTTATATATGCGGGGACTACTCCTCCGGTACACAAAAGGACTCCCTCACAGCGCCGGATTTCGGGAAAGGATCACCAGAATAAGGGACCTTGAATCCTTGATTTCGACCATGGATGACTATTTTAGTATTTTAGAGGAGAAAGAGATTTGAAGGTCAGACTGGCAAAAAAAGCGGGATTCTGTATGGGGGTGCGCCGGGCTATGGAGATGGTGCTGGCAGAGGCCAATAAGAGGGAAGGGCCCATCTTTACCTTTGGACCCCTTATCCACAATAAGCAGGTGCTGGACCTGCTTGAGTTAAAAGATGTCACGGCTGTTGAAGATATCACGGGACTTGAAGAGGGCACACTACTTATAAGGGCCCACGGCATCTCACCCCGGCAGCGCGGTATCTTAAGATCATCAGGGCTAAAGATCATTGACGCCACATGCCCCAGGGTCGCCCGGGTCCAGGCCATCATTCGATACCATACCAATAAAGGGTATACTCCTGTAATTGTGGGGGACAAGGACCATGCCGAGGTAACAGGCCTGATGGGTTACGGCAATGGCCGGGCGCGCGTCATCAACAGTCCTTCCGAGGTCTCGGATCTGCCGGAAACCGATAGACTGTTCGTCGTTGCGCAGACCACTCATAACGAGGAGAGCTACAGGGAGATAACAGACGCCATAAAGAAAAGGTATCCTGCCGCCCTCGTATTTGACACCATCTGCGATGCCACACGTGACCGGCAGGACGAGGTCAGGGCCATGGCCGGTAATGTGGACGGGATCGTAGTGGTGGGGGGATATCACAGCGGCAATACCCGCCGACTTGCGCAGGTATCAGAGGCGACGGGTCTTCCAACCTTTCATGTGGAGACGGAAAAGGAACTGGATAAGGGGAAGCTCTCTTCAATGGAGGTGATCGGAGTTACGGCAGGCGCCTCAACCCCCAACTGGATGATCAAAAACGTGGTCAGGGAGATAGAGGCCATCCGCAGCAGCAGAGAAACATTCCTGGGCCGATGGATAAGGCAGGCCTTCAAGTTCCTTCATCTGAGCAACGTCCTGGTGGCCATAGGGGCATTTTCCATATCCCATGCAGCGGCCATCCTGTCAGGAAGAAGGCCGGATCTCATCCATCCCTTGCTCGCCTTTTTCTATGTCTATGCAATGCGTGTCCTGAACCGGTTCCTGGACAAGGGCGCCAGCACGTACAATGACCCGGAGAGGGCGGCCTTCTATAGGAGACACAGGATCTTTCTGATCCTCTCGGGCATTGCGTCAATTATCGGCGCGCTTTTCATCTCCTTTCATATGGGTCCGGCTATCTTCATGGCCGTGGCAGGGCTGTGCATCCTGGGTATATTATACAGCATCCCGATTGTGCCCATAAGCCTGAGGCATCTGTGGAGATATTCCAAGATCAAGGATGTCCCAGGATCAAAAACGCTTTTAGAGGCCCTTGCCTGGGCCGCGATAATCACCCTGCTCCCCTTACTGGAACCCAATCGGATAGATTGGCCCACGGCAATAATCTCTTTCTATACCATACTCGCAATGGCCTATGTCAGGTCGGCCTTCTACGACATACTCCAGATACAGGGAGATCTAATCGTCGGAGTGGAATCACTTCCCATCACGCTTGGAGAGAAAAAGACGATGCTCATTCTGAAGTGGGTCGTCATATCAGTCGCCCCCCTTCTTATAGCCGGTACGATTTTGGACCTGGTTACCCCTTTCTCATTCCTCATGCTGCTCTGCTTCTTCTCCCTGTCACTCTGCCTCCTGGCATACGAGAAGAGGCGTATCGATCCGGGTCCCATCATTGAGTACCTGGTAGAGGGAAATCTCTTTCTTGCGGGCCTTTTCGGTCTGATCTGGCAGATGCTGTCGTGACGGACGTAAGCGTCATTATCCCCACTTTTAACCGGGCCGACAGGGTGCCCCGGGCAGTTTCATCCGTCCTCTCGCAGACCTTCACGGATTATGAGATCATCGTGGTGGATGACGGGTCGGATGACAAAACCAGGGATTCCCTGGCTCAATTCCTCGATAATATCAGGCATATTCCTCACCTGAAAAATCTGGGCGTCTCTGCCGCCAGGAACAGCGGGATAAAGGCATCACGATCTCCCTTGATCGCCTTCCTTGATTCCGATGACTACTGGTTGCCGGAAAAGCTGGATGCACAGGTAAAATTCTTTAGAGATAACCCGGAAGCCGTTGCCTGCCAGACAAAAGAGATCTGGATCAGGAACGGCCATCGTGTCAATCCCCGGAAAAAGCACTTCAAGCCTTCAGGGTATATATTTGAGCCATCCCTGAAACTGTGCCTTATCAGCCCTTCGGCTGTGATGCTGAGACGGTCTCTTCTTGATAAGGTGGGTCTCTTTGATGAGGAGCTTCCCGTGTGCGAAGACTATGATCTCTGGCTGAGGATCACCTGCCGGTATCCTATCCACCTGATTAATCAGAACCTGACGGTCAAAGAGGGGGGAGGTCCTGACCAGTTATCTTCCAGCCGTAGTGGCATGGACAGGTTCAGGATCAAGGCCATGTTGAAAATCTTGAAGAGCGACCGGTTAAGCAGGGATCAGGTCCGGGCGGTACTCCGGGAGCTGGAAGTAAAATGCCGTATCTATGGACAGGGATGTCTCAAGAGGGGAAAAAGGGAAGAAGGGGACTATTATCTTCAGCTTCCCGAAAGCGTGAAAATAGATTATTATAGACACGAATGACCTGTCATGTTAGCATGAAAAAACCTATTATTTATAAATGTCCTCCTTTTGCGTGATATTAAAAGGAGGATTTTTATGCAAACCAATGAAATAGGAGAGACCGGATGTTATTGAGCCTGATGAGAAAACATGCCAAATCCTGGCTGATCAAATTTCTGATAGGGATTATCGCCCTGGTTTTTATCTTCTACTTTGGCTACTCTTTCAAAGAAAAGGAAGGGGTAAAAGTCGCAATGGTGAATGGAGAGGTTATTAGTTTATTAGACTATCAGAAGGCATACAGGGATCTCCTTATTAACCTTCAAAAGGAGTATAAAAGCGTCTGGAGTGATAACCTTATCAAGGTGTTTGATCTGAAAAACAGGGCCCTGGAGGGCCTGATCGATAAGAAGCTTATCAGTCAGGAGGCCAGGAGGATCGGTCTGGATATAACCGAAAAAGAGACTCAGGACCAGATCCTTTCATATCCCGCCTTCCAGTTCAAGGGCGGCTTTGATGAAGGCAGATATAGATCCCTTCTTCTCCAGAACCGTATGAAACCGGAGGATTTTGAGCGGAATATCGCCCAGGAGATGCTACAGAATAAGCTAAGACAGTTTCTGTTGACTTTTTTGCCGGTGAGCGACCAGGAGGTTCTGGACCAATATACCTTTTCCAATCAGCAGGTAAAGATCAGCTTTGTTCAGTTTTTACCCAAGGACTTTATGGAGTCTATAGAGTTGGACCCTGCTTCAATGGAGAAGTACTTTGAAGAACAAAAAGAAGAATACCGTATCCCCGAAAAGATCAAGATATCCTATATTCGCGTTGATCCTGACGGTTTCAGGGATCAGGTGAGCCTATATGATCAGGAAATACAGGAATTCTATGAAGATAATATGGAGATGTTTACGGAAGGGAAGGAGGTAAAGGCCAGGCATATCCTTTTCAAATTAGAGCTGGACGCATCTGATGATGAAGTGCAAAAGATAAGGGAAAAGGCGCTGTCCGTGCTTGAAAAGGCCCGTGGTGGCGAGGACTTCGCGAAACTGGCAGAGATGTATTCAGAAGGGCCGACAAAGGCGAAAGGCGGGGATCTCGGTTATTTTTCAAAGGGCCGGATGGTCCGACCTTTTGAAGATGCGGCCTTTAAGTTGGAGAAGGGCCGGATAAGCGATCTTGTCAAGACGGTTTTCGGGTATCACATCATTAAGGTTGAAGATATCAAGGACGAGAGGACAAAGCCCCTGGATGAAGTCCGTAAACAGATTTCAGAGATCCTGATCAGCAATGGAAGCATGGACCTTGCCAATGAAAAGGCATTGTCCCTGATAGACCAGATGCCCTATGACATGGACCTTGCCCAATATGCCGGGCAGCATAAGGTCCCGATAATGCACACAGGCTATTTCTCTCAGGATGAACCCATCCCGGAGATCGGGGGGGATCAGAAACTCCGGGAATCGATCTTCTCTCTTGAAAACAAGGACGTGAGTGAATTGATTGAATTCCAAAGCAGCTTCTTTATCCTCCAGGTTACTGATAAAAAGCCATCCTATCTCCCTGAAATCAAGGAGGTGTCTGATGAGGTAAAGGAAGATTACATTGAACACCTCACGTCTATTGAGGCAAAATCGGCAGCAGAAAAATGCCTGACCAAACTAAGCGAGGGAACGGGCTGGGATGAGCTGATAAAAGAGAATAATCTGACGCCTGAGACAACGGATTTCTTTAACCGGCAGGATCTACCTCCAAAGATCGGTTATTCCCCTGGGTTACAGGAGGTCGTCTTCAGCTTAGGTGAAGACAGGGTATACCCTGACAAGGTCCTGGAAAACGAGAACGGCTCTTTTATCGTCAGGTGGGATGGAGAAAAAGGGATTGATGAAAAGAAATATCAGGAAGAGAAAGAGCAATATCGCAGCTCCCTTATGATGGCAAAACAACAGACCATTTTTATGGGCTGGCTTCAAAGCCTGAAAGAGGAAGCGGATATAGATCGTTCACACTTTAAACGGTACAGGTAACCTTCCGGCGAATCGGCTTAATCCCTCATCCTCCCAATTAAAGATTTCACGTCTATCACAGATCCCCTACATAACCAGAGGAAGGACTTGACCCTGTTTGAACCCCAGGGGGTGTGCCGGTTCAAAATCAGCACCAATGGAGGCTGTGTCTGTTTTCGCAAGGCCATATCTCAATGGAGCCTTTTTCGGGTATGTACACACTTTTGAACGTTACTCAATTTTTCCGCCCCGCCGTGGACGTCATGCTGAAATAAGATGTTTTTCCCCGTTCATAGAAAGATAATAGTCTCCGTCCTCCTCTTCAAGATATTCCGCCAACTGGTAATAGGCGGCACGGCTGAAACGCGCGGGAAAGCCCCGGTCTTTAACCCGGCAATAAAGTACATTGTCTTTGCCAACATAGAGCGTGTCCGGAAGCAGGCCCTCCTGACTGTCATCACTTAGATATAAGACAAATCGTGAATTATCAGCATGATCCTTTAATTCCACCCGCGTGACTATAAAAGCGGTATCCTCAACCTCAACATAACAACGCTCGCCGCGATAGTTGATGATATACCTGTCCAGGGAATCGAGTTCCATATGCTGGTAAAAAAGCCGGATGAACTCACGGTGGATCATCTCGGAGCCCTCATGGAACCACTTTCCTTCCTTGTCAATATGTATCAGGCAGGGGGGAATATCGTTTTCAGGCATTACTGGTCTGCCTCCTCATTTTGAAAACTTTTTTTCACATGATCGCCTCGGGAGGATCCCGGTCAAGCGGGGCAGCGGGGTAGTTCATTTTCCAAGCCGGAACATTGGTTTAAATCCCATTAAATGATCTCCAATCTCCTGCTTTTGTATTATTGCATTCTTGATAATACCTGCTTCTTCAGCATAATTGATCAGGTTGGCACCGACCAGTGTGTCTTTTTCAAAAACCAGCAGACGATAGGTTCCTTTAAAAGGATTTCCTTCAGATACTACATGTATGTCCTCTCCTTCTTTGCTCACATCTCCCATCTGAGCATATGTCCAGTCAAAGAAGGGGCTGATGTGCTGAGGTATGATTCCCTGATACTTGGTTGTCAGGCCTGCCATGTTGTATCCCGCGGTTCTG
>JAFDAM010000083.1 GCA_019313825.1 Deltaproteobacteria bacterium | reverse complement strand
TCCATGATATTGATTGAAGCGAGCAGAACTTCAAAGATATTGGGCATCGAATTCTTAGGCATTCTTTGTGTTATGTTCGAAAAAGAAGAGAAATCAATCGATTTAACCTTGGCATTTAAGGCGCTCAGTACCCTGTTCCTTTTTATGGAAGATTGTCCGTTCTTCGTCTCTGGAGTATGGGGCACGGGATCAGGAGCCACAGATCTGTCATCGTCTTTTTTGCTGATAATGTCGTGGTTGAGATCTACTGCAATTACAAAATCGGCCCCCATCTCCCTTACCACGCTCACTGGGACAGGATTGACAAGCCCCCCGTCCAACAGGAACATGCCCGCCCTGCTTATCGGCGTAAGCACCCCGGGCACAGAGGCGCTGGCCCTTACGGCTTCAATGATGTCGCCTTCACGGATGACCACTTCTCTCCCTGTGGCGAGATCCGTGGATACAGCGGCAAAGGGAAGCGGGAGTTCTTCGATCGTTTTTGTTTTAACTTGTTCGCGGATGAATTCAGTGATCTTATTGCCGTCAATAATTCCGGATTTAGGGAAAACGATGTCAAGGAGATTGACCACCTTTTTCCAGTCAAGCTGGAGGGCTACATCTTCCAGGGTTGCAATCCTGCCTGAAGCATAAACCGACCCAACCACTGCGCCTATACTGGTCCCTGCCACATAATCGATATGGATCCCTGCTTCTGTTAGCGCTTTAATCACTCCGATATGTGCCCATCCCCTGGAGGAACCGCTGCCAAGGGCAAGTCCTATCTTTTTTGGGCGGGCTTTCTTTTTGTGAAAGAGCTTAATCATTCAGACATGCCCCCCTTATTTCCTGTGGTCTCCTTTTTTGCCAGGCGCTTTATCTTTTTTTCCAGCCCGGCAATATCTTTTTTGGTGGCCACATCTATTTTTTCCAGTACCTTATGCACTATATCTTCCACCTTTGTTTCCAGGTCTTTTCTGGCCTGCTTTGATTTTTCCAGCAGATCATCGACCAGCTCTTTACCTTCCTTCTCAGAAATCTCGCCTCTTTCCGTCAACTCCTTGGCCAGCTCTTCGAACTTGTCTCTGGTCATGGCTGCCAACCCTACCCCTGTCAATATGGTCTTTTTGATAAGATCAAACATAATTTTCCTCCTTTCGATGGTTTCATGATTGCTGTTTATAATTCGATTCATATCGCCAATCCTTAAACTATCTTCGTATGAAATCGTTTGCCTTTTTCCACAACCCCAATCCGGACACCCATGATCTCCATTTCTCGATTTCCGGCGATATGTCTCCGCTCTCTGCCCCCTATTGTAAAAGTGGGCAGCAGGTATTAGTGCACCTACTGCCCGTTTTTCTCATGAGACGAATTATTTTTCGCCCTTGACTATGTCCGCTGCCTGAATGAGTAAATCGGAAAGCTGATTGCGCGCCTGTCCCTCCTTTTCCTTTATGGAAGCTTTGGCCGCATCGATCCGTTTTTCCATTGCCTCTATCTGCTGCAAACCGGTCTCCTTGGCCTGGGCTTTGCTGCGGCCGTACCAGATTTTTGCCTCGTCAAGATAAGCCTGGGCCTGGTCATAGGTGGCAGTCTTTTGTACTGCGAGCCTGGCCTTCAGAAGCGCGGCCTGGGCCTGGAGTTGTGCGTATCTTTTTCTGAACAACGCAGACTCTTCACTCTCCTTGATACGATCCCCATAGGATTTAAGTCGTTTTTCTGTATTCACAATCAGCACACCAAGTTTTCCTCTGGCATCCTCGGCATCAGACGTCAGAGACTTTATGACATCATTCGTTTCGTTTTTTAGCGCTGTTATACCTTGGACAGCGCTATGAGATGCGCTTTCCTTTGCCTCTGCCAAATACCCTTCAGCCTCAAGCAGGGCTTGCTTCGCCTTTTCAGGAGAGTGTTCGATCTGAAGGGCGATTTTAGCCTTCAGCTGGGATGCCTTTGCCTGAGCTAAGGCGAGACGGGTGGAACTCTCCGCCTTCAGGTCCGCTGTCTTGGCCTGGGTCTCTGAAATGGCTGAATTTAAGGCCGCTTCGCCCTTTTCTATAAGGTTGCTCAATTCGCTCACAGTTTCGTGCCCCTTGTCTTGCACGGCCTTCTTCGCGATGTCGATAGACCTCCTTAGGGCAACAATCCGTGTTCGAGTGGCCTTGTCAGCGCTCTGATATGCCTCTTGTACATAGTCCATAGCCTGACTGAGGAATCGAAGCGAGGCCTCCTTATTCTTATGAAGCCAGATTTCAGAACGGGCCTTAAGCAACGCGACTTTGGCTTTGGCCAGGCCAAACTGGGTCTTAATGGCCTGATCCCAGCCCTTCTCCACCTTTTCTGCACCTTCTGCCTGGCTTGTTTGCTCCACAGCAAAAACCTCTGGCACTGAGAACCCAAAAACCAACCCAAAGGTCAACAGTGTCATTACGATTGCCTTATTCATGCGTTATTCCTCCTCTTTTTTCAGGGCCTCTTTTGCACCTTTTAACATTCCGGACATGGCTCCTTTGGCTAAGGCCAGTGATTTTTTTCCAAGTTGTTTGGCCTCTTCTGCCATAACATCCGCTGCCTTTCCAACAGCTTCAGTACTCGCTTTGGTGGCCTGCTTCCCGGCCTCTTTCAGCCTTTCAGCGGCTGACTCCCCGGCATTGAAAGCCTTTCCTCTCAAAACAGAGGTGGTTTTTTTGGAGTGATCGGCAAGATCATTTAAAACCACCTTTGCTTTTTCTCCGGAACGTCTTGCCACCTTGCGGGCAGTATCTATAAAAAGGTCCTCCACTGCCTCAAGATCGTCTTTTGTCCTGGCAAGATCTTCCCGAATAAATGCCTTTGTCTTGTCCCCAACAGACGCTACTGCTGCTGCAATCCCTTTCTGTGCCCCTTCAAAGGCCCCTGTTGCAGCGTCTTTAACTCCCTGGCTGCTTCCACCGCACCGGAGATGACGTTTTGGGCGACTGCATGCACCCTGTCCCCTGTGAACCTACCTTCTTCCAGAGCTCTCTCGGTGGTACTGGCTGCAATCTGCGCCACTGTTTCTTTTACATCTTCGCCGGACTCGATGGCCTGTTTTACTGCTTCCTTGACAGTCTGTTTAGTTAGGCCCAATAATTCCGTACTTTTAAGTTTGGTCTTTATGACAGAGGACTCCACCAGTTTTCTCATGTCTTCAGACATGTCAGTTCCTGCCTCTTTTGCTCCTTCAAGGCCCTGTCTGAGACTTTGGGCCACCCACGCCTTCTGATCCACGAGCCTGCTTTCCAGTTTTCGGAGTTCGTCCCGTGTTGCGTCGACTGCCTGATCTCCGTGGCTGCGAGCGCCGGCTATGGCACCATGCACAGCTCCCTCCATTGTGTCTTTTGCATCTGCGCCGGTTTCTTTCAATCCCTCCACAGCAGCGGCTACTGCATCTTTAACAACAGGGCGAAGCTCTTCAACACCACCCTTAGTTTCGGCTACGGCAACGGATACCACGTCCTTTACAATCTCACTCACCTTTTCCGTGGTGATCTGCCCGGCCTCCTTGGCCTTTTTCAATTCCTCTGCAATACGATCTTTCATTTGATTTTCCGACATGGTTCGTACCTCCTTGATTTAAGTTTAGAGTACTCACAAAAAAACAGGAGTAAACAGATGGAAAACAGGCGCTTTAAATAACATGAAGATGTCAAGATGAAGGCTTATACCTTTGCCCCCTTCTTTTCAGGCATCATACCATAAAACAGGATGCCCATTAATTCATCGAGATAGTGCTCAACCTTTTCTTCACTTTCCTGGACCAGCCAGTTTAACTCAAACCCTCTCAATGCGTGAGCAATGGCCCGGGCTGTCAAAAGGAAATCATTAATGTGAAAAACGCCCTTTTCTACCCCGTCCTTTAGAATAGAATGAATGATGTTCACTTCACTTTCGAAAAGCTCATTACGAATGCTTTCTGCACTGGGCAATAGATTTTCTACCCCTTCTCGATCCAGATTCAAAATATTTGTGGCCTGGCGCATATACCTGAACTTTGCTTTGACAAAAGTAATTAACTTATCTGGAGCTAAAGCTTCTTGATCAACCAAGGATGATACTTTTTCCACTATCTCATCTTTCTCCCAGCGGAGGACATGTAAGTAAACCTGGTCTTTGTTTCCGAAATAGCTGTAGATGGTTGCCTTGGCTACTCTGGCCATACGTGCCATCTCCTCAATACTCGTTTTCCGAAGGCCGTATCGCGCAAACATTTTTCTTGCGGTGTTCAGAATGGACTCAATTTTTTCCTCTTTCATGGATGCCCCCAATTTCTTTCTTGTTTTTAAACGATAATCCGCTTTTCGTATAAAATAAGAAGGCAATGGGAGATGTCAAGCAGAAAAGCAACGAATGAGGAACTTTTTTCTTTTTACTGAAGTTTCACAGAAGTTGTGCACTGATTAATCACCGGACGATGCCAGGTAAAAGAGAAAAAGGTGGACTGGGACGGGCAAAGACAAACCAAAGCTGAAGGATGCTAAGGGCGCTTTGATGACAGACGAATACGAACGGGGTCAAAAAGTCCTGAATAGATTCAAGATGTTATGACAATCCTCAAGAGAATCTCGTTTTCAAAATCCAGGTAGTTCTTCAGATCACCGAGAGAATAGTTCAAGAGCCGTTTTATCCCTGATAACGAGCGGCGGGGTAAACACCGACGTCAAACCCACCTCGTAATGTAAAATTACCAGGAAAAGGAAAGGGTAATAGAACCAAACGAAGGATTGTCTTTTTGGCCGTAAAACTCTTTTGTCCGGAAAACCTGGGCGTAGGAAAGCTTGAAACGATAGAATAGTAGGCTGACACCTACGCAAAGATCCGCAACAAAATATTTTTTATCGACGCTGTGACTGTCGGTAAAGGTATTCCCATCCAGAAAAATGTCTCGCAGTACTGCTCGACCGCTTACGGCGGAAAAGACATATAGGCTATAACCATATTTGCCGGAGAGGCGGGGATCAAGTGCACTCGCAGGCGCGTCGGTATCGCCTCCAGGGTGGATGATGGAGTCGCCAAAATCCGGCGGAATGTTCCAGCCCGCGCGAGCTTCCATGCCTGCATTGGCATAAGTGTAAACGTTGCCCAACGTGCCACCAAGATGCGTAATAATGTCAAAGCCAGGGGCTTCGCTGGCTCCCACCTGCAATAGCCGTAATTTGCGTTCGTAGACAATGGCCAGGCCAGGTTCGTTCTTAAGCTGATTATCCCAGCCATTGGGGCATTGACTGTCTATCTTTCTATGCACAAGCCTTTGCGTTTGTTCTGCACCGGACCCAGGACCCACAATGCCCAATTGGAATTCCATGGTGTCCAGCCGGCGTTCGTTTTTACTGTGAAAGGCAATCCCGAGATAAGCCCACCCAGCGTATGGACGGTCATCTTCAATCAAGTCCTCACGCGAAATATCCTCCGGGGTATATATGTTTTGGCCCATACAAAGGGCAACATTGCGCTGAAATCCGGGTTCGTTGATAAAAGGCAGCCAACGTATGTAAGGCAGGCTCCAGTCAGGCAACTTGCCGCTCTCCGCTTACCCGGTCAAATCAGGTGAAATCCAGGACAGCTTTATGCCGCTAGTGTAGCCATGGTCTGTATGCGCAAAAACATCGTTTTCAAAGTACAAGCTAAAAGTCCCTAACTTTTCTTTCCCCTCAGCCGACTCCAAATAAAAAAAAGGCGCAATACCCAGAAGCAGTAACAATACCATGTATTTCATTCGGCTTTTTTTATTCTACCATTCCTCTTATTCTTTCAGATTGTATCCGGCCGACCGTGGGGTTCATCGGTCGTCCGGGGGGTTATAAGTTGAACCTCTTGCTATTCTCCTTCTTCAGATGTCTACAATTCATTCGAAGTCCCGGGCGTTCAGATCACCTCCTCATAAAATGACCTGCCTTCTTCCACAACCCCAATCCGGATACCCATGATTTCCATTTTTCGACTTCCGGCGATATGCGATAGTCAAAATCGAGATATCCGGGCCAGATGTGGGAAACAGAAAGAGGCCAGGTTATTGCTGGTTTGGCCGTCGCTTCCATCCCACACTCCATCTCCTCCTTTGCAGCAATGATCATGAAATGCAGGCGGTTTAAGATGTTCACCTCGCTGGCCCCCGCGTCCATATCTAAAGAGAGCAGATTCAAATGAGGGAACATCTCCTTTAGTTTCCTCTCGAGGCCCTTTCCCGTAATATGATTGGAAATACAGCCGAATGGCTGAAGGCAGACGATATTCCCGGTCCCTTCACTGAGCATGGCAATCATTTCAGCGGTCAGGAGCCACCCCTCGCCGAACTGGTTGGCCAGGCTAACTACCTCGCTCGTGATTTCAGCCAACTCTTTCAGGTTAAAGGGTTTCCTGTAGAAGCGAAACCGTTGCATGATCCTGTCTATCCGGAAAAGGTGATACTTCACATAAATATCGATCAGTTTGTGTTTTAGGCTGTCAACAATAGAATGCTTGAAAAATGCCTTTTGATCGAAATCTTCATTAACAAACCTCTGGGTGAAAAAGCTCTGCAAACCGGGAAGTACAACCTCTACGCCCTGCTCCGAGAGCCACTCTATGATATTGCCATTGGAAAAAAAGTTGTATTTGACAAAAATCTCGCCTACCACACCGATCCTGGGAACAGGTCGATCGACGATTTCTACGCCGTTGAAGTCTTGCACCGCCTCTTCCAGGACAGTTAAGAGATAATGATAATCGGCCTTCTCAATGCCCACCGCCATTTCCGAGAGGTATTTTGTATGCAGTGCCTTTGAAGCCCCGGGGATTTTCTCTTTTGGCACTGTGGCCAAATACATCTGTGCCAGAGGGTCGGTGAAAATGACGCCTAAACCCATTCGTTTGGCCAACTCTTTTTCGTCAATCTCAAATCCTGGCTGCGGGTTTATCTCTTCAGTGGAAAGCGCTATCACTGGAACATTATCCAGGCCGGCAGAGACCAACCCTTTTCTGATTAGAGAAACATAAGCAGAGGCCCGGCATTGCCCGCCGGTCTGGGTCAGGATTACAGATGTCTTTTCCGGATCATACCTCCCGGATTGAAATGCCTTGATAATATCTCCTGCAACAAGAACAGCAGGATAACACATATCATTATTGATATTCTTAAGACCGGCTTCCACCGAAGCCCTGTCTTGAGGTGGAAGCACATCCACCCGGTAGCCCATAGGTCTGAATGCCGCTGGAACCAGAGGGGAATAGAAAGGGGA
>JAFDAM010000082.1 GCA_019313825.1 Deltaproteobacteria bacterium | reverse complement strand
TCTTTTCAATGGCGAACGGGTTAGAAGCAAAACTTTTATAAAAGGCGCCTGCCAGGCGGACGGAATGCTTCTCCGTTATTCAGCCTCGTTCAGATCGGATAATATCCGAGGAAGCCCCCCGTCCGTCTCCTCCGGCTTCATGCGGATGCACTGCACATAATGAAGTTCGACCATGAAAAGAGACCCCCACCGGCCATCAAGGTCCATACTATTGCATTGCAAAATCCTAACCGGACATTACTGGAAAGCAATGAAAAAAATTATAAGATATTTTTTTTGGTTCCGTATTGTAAAAAGAAACTTTAGTCATACAGGACCTTGATATGATCTTTAAAAATGAGACCAACGATGAAAAGACTGACTAAACGCCTTGGTGTTGTATTACTCGCATCAGCAGTTACCGTCGCCCTTGTGGTGACTTTATTCGAACATGTTCATGCGGAAACACCTCGTTATGGTGGAGTGTTGAAGCTGATCTATCCAAAGTCGCCTAGATCTATCGGCTGGCCATCGGGTATTGCAGGCATCGAGATCACGTCTGTTGTACCATGTCTGGAACCGCTCGTGAGAGTGGATAATAAGGGTCTGCCTGCACCGCTCCTTGCCACGACCTGGGAATACTCCCCTGACCTTAAGTATCTTACATTTACCCTGAGGAAGGGCGTAAAGTTCCACGATAGTACGGATTTTAACGCGGAGGCGGTAAAATTAAACCTGGAGGAACGAAAAAACGGTATATATGGGTCAAAATTAAAATACATATCGTCAATAGATGTTATTGACGAATATACTGTCCGGCTCAATCTCACGGAATTCAATAACGGTTTTATAGATGTCTTTTCAGCTCATAATGGCCTAATGATATCACCAAAAGGGATTGAAAAAGCCAAGACCAGGAGGGGCAAAAGATGGGTAAAAAAGAACCCGGTCGGGACAGGCCCTTTTTCATTTGTGAAATTTGAGCGAGACGTGATCCTTGAATACAAGAAGTTCAATGGATATTGGGACAAGGGGAAGCCATATCTTGATGGTATAGAGTTATATTTTAACCAACATCCAATGGCCGCAGTGAAATCAATGACGGATGGAGAGGTTCATGTAACGCGGAAAATATCCGGCAGACAAGCACTCAAATTAAGGGAAAACGGCTTTATCATTATTGACTATCCGACAGGGATGAAGTCGATCGCCTTGGATACCGCAAATCCCGAGTCCGTCTATGCTGATAAACGGGTGCGAGAGGCGATAGAGTATGCCATTAACAGAAAGGAGATAGCGGATACCCTGGGGCATGGATTTTGGCATGCCGTCAATCAGTATTCTCCTAAAAACAGCAATGGTTATAATCCTGATTTTACAGGCCGCCCATATAATCCGAACAAGGCAAAACAACTCCTATCAGAGGCGGGATATCCTGTTGGATTCAAGACCAGGATCATCGCAAACAGGAACATTATATCGATCGATACTCTGGCAGAAATAATAGAAGACCTCCGGAAAGTGGGCATTCATGCTGTACCTAATATTGTGGGTGCAGGCAAATATTTTCAATTACAGATTTCGGGCTGGAAAGACTCTCTCATGGTATTTTCTCATAATATGCCCATAAATATTACCAACCAACTGAATATCCTGTTTAAATCCGACGATGGGCAACTACCCAGCGTGAAGAGATCCCCCGAATTAGAAGAAGTACTGAAAAATGCCGGGACAACGCCTGATTACGCGACTCAAAAAGAGCTGACTCAAAAGGCAGTGAGGATGATTTCAGAGTTATCTATGGTAATTCCCCTTTGGTCATATAACTCGATTATAGCCACTCATGCGTCTGCTCGCGATTTGGGGTTTGGTGACTCCAACGGCGGGCTCTGGACCCCGGCTAGCGCCTGGCTAAGCGAATAAATGATCGACGTCTTTCGAAGAGTCCCTCCGCACCGGGGGGAGAAGGAAGCGGTTTTGTCCGTACTGCATTAAGTATGAAAAGGAGGTAATGGCTGTCTCTTCAAGGCAATATCTTTTTGGAAATTCCATCCCGCCATGGCGGGACAGTGGTCAAATATTTGGTAACGTTCAAAAGTGATGGCATGAATATTTAAACCGGGTAAAATAAAAGTCAGCCTGATCTCCGGTCATGCCAATCTTTTCAGGCAGAGCCAATTTTCTCTGACCCTCGCAATGCGGGATCTTAGATGCACCTTTCTAAACCCTTACATTATCAGCGTTTAGACCATTCCATATTAAATGGATTAAGGCTGGTAACCCTGAGATACGTCCCAATAGGCCTATATAGGTACAGCATCTCTTCCCTGGTTCTTCTCTTTGCTACTGGCCCCAAACAGAATAGATATCGAGATTAAGCAAATAAGTATCTTTTACATGTCCTGAGTACGCTTTCTTTACGGTAATTGACCACCAAAATTACCCACAGATTCTTATGAGGAACCTTTATTGTTTAGACATCCTGAAGAATGCCGTGTTGGAATCTCGAAGCAGCTGAAAAGAGAGGGACCGTCACCTATTCCCTGTGTTTAGTGCCCCGCTCACCTGCTATTGTAATACCAAGAGGCCTCAGCCAGAGGTCAGGGTCGGTTTCAGGTATTACGGGAAGCAACAGATGTGATCGATACTTCGCATCCCGGTAGAATTTATACTCGATCACCCTGGCGTTCGGAAGAGGGCCGATCGAAGTAACCTTTGACCACAGGGATTCGTGATATACGTTATAATCCATGGTTGTAAGCTCCAGTTCCAGCTTATGACCCGGTTGAAAGACCATCGACTTGGCGCTGAACTCAATCACGTACTCCGTGATCTCGCCCGGCTTAACCGGCACCTCTTTTGTATGATCGTGGACCGGAATCCCGGGCCTCGATTTTTCCGGGATCAAAGTCCTGTGTGATGCCTTTAGATAGCCCGCTGAAACCGGTTGTCTCGCACCACCGGGACCCACATCGTATAGCTTGCCTATGAAGTTTGCGTCTTCCGCGTCAATCGAGGCATACAGACGTAACGCTAGAGGCCCGGTGACTTCCAAAGGCTCGCTTAAGGGCGCCGTTGTATATGTAACTGACGGCACCTCTTTAGATATCATTGGTGGTATATGGACAAGGCCGTCCGGTGGAACGTCTTCTTTTTCTTCCGGCTCTGTTGATAACCTTCCCGAGCTTCGCATGTAAAGCTTTGTCCATCTTGTCCTCGCGAGAGGCCACTCGTTCTCATAGCGAAATCTGTTTACGCCCATTACAAATATCGTTATAGGCGGTTCATCCATAATACCGGTATCCACTCCCTTAAACCAGTAATCGTACCACCTTAAATACTCTTCATTATAATAATTCAATGGAAGCTCGACCGTAAGCCAATATACACCCCATATCATGACTTTCTTGGGCACGTCGAGATCAGGATCCATAAAGGCCCCGAAAGGATCCCACTGCCTTGCCACGTTCCAATGACCTGTCATGTATGCCGGGACCTGGATCTTATGCCACTTGGTATTGGCTGATTTTGCATCCCAGAATTCTCCGTCTAACGGATGCATCAATGTGTCAAGCCACATGGGATTGAACCTGGGAGGCCAGGTTGTAAGTTCGCGTAAAAAATAAGAAACAGACCTAATATCAGGGTCGTTCTCCCACCTCTCCTTCATCTTGCGTTGAAGCTCTTCCGCTGAATTCTCTATTTCTGCATATGACCTGTATTCCTTGTTCGTCGGAATAAGGCTTAAGAAGGCGTGGGAGAAGGTATCAAGTATCCCTCCAGTATAGGATAATCTGTAGGCACTGTCGAGAACCGAGATCGGCATTATTGCCTTTAGATGAGGAGGCTGCTGTGCGGCAGCCAACATCTGCATGATCCCGAAATATGACAGACCGATCATTCCTACCTGTCCGTCGCACCATGGTTGTTGGGCAACCCATTCTATGAGATCATAGACATCCTCCTGTTCCTGCGGACCAAACCATCCGTCAAACTCCCCGTCTGATTTTCCCACGCCACGGGGATCCGGAATAACATACACGTATCCCCTGGGCACAAAATATTCAAGGTCGCCGGCCTCCCTGGTGTGATCAAACAGAAGACAGTCCGGTCGTAATGGTGGCGTTTTAAGTGATTGCACGGACTTGCCGTATGCTGCCCAGGCTATTAGCGCCGGAAATTTTTCCCCTTCCGCATCCGGGCGAAAGATATCCGTGCATAACCTGGCGCCGTCACGAAGTGTCATGGATACATCAAGTTCCTCCCTGACCTTGTACTGAGGCTTGGAAAGCTTTTCAATATTCTTGATATACCTGGCATCCCAATACGGTGGAGTCTTCAGTTCTATCTCTTCCAATGGAACTTCCTTTATTGCCACCTCGTCACCTCCCTATATGCAAGATCATGAATAATATACAGATATCGTCTTGAAAAGATGGTCATTGCCTCCCTTGGAAGACATATCCGTTATAGTGTTAACACTGCCATGTCCTTTTGCCATGAGTTCTTTACTACTGCTCAAAGATGAAATCAGGAATTCCCTCATTGATCCTGTAATCATAGAACTGAATTGTTATTTCTCCTTTCCTGTCATTGGAAGCGGACTCGGTTTCATTTTCCCAGTCAGGCATTTCATGAAACCTTGAAAACCCTTTAAACCCTGTCAGATCCATCATTGCACTGGCCTTTACAGGCAGCCAGTATCTATCCTGGAATTTCTCATATTTAAAATCAACACTGGCCGATTGTCCCTGCCAGGTTACGGTATCTATTTTAAGGGATATCCACCTCACCGGGTCGACCCAGATGATAAGCTTCCGCACCTTAATCTTTTCATTTCTATGAACCAGTTCCAGCTTAATGGTCTCGATATCCTTCAATGTCTCCTTTCCCAGGATGGACATATAGAAGTCTTCCCTGTTGAAGCGGTTTGGATTAATAAACATGCCTTCGCGGGGAAGCATTGCAAATCCCGTTGATTGCAGATGGAGCTTGTCAGGCTGTTTAAAGAAGGCCGTTACCTCCATTTGTGGCACACGAACCTGCTTGATGTCGGATTTCACATTCAACATGACAGTATAGTCTTCAATCTCCGCGAACGTTGACTGAAGATTCCTTAAGATGTCATCCACAGTCAATTCAGTACCCTGGGATATACAATCAGATCCCTGGAAAAGCAAGAGGATCAGGGCGGATAACCATATCAAACATGAGCAAGGTCTATTCTTCATGACAATATATCTCTCCTGTTAAAGATGAAAAATGCCGCACCCAAAAACAATACCATATATAGAAAAAGATATATGACCGAGATTGTGATATCGTTGAAGGGTATGGGATCAAGGAAGGCCTTTTGCCAGACCTTGGAGTAAGTCGTAAAAAGGAAAGGTCTGATCTTTACGAAGAGGGATATGGGCGTCTCGGAAATAATAAAAGATATAACGACAATCGCCATGGTTCCGATGATGGGTCCAATGGCATTCTCAACCAGTACTGATAACAGGAGGGCCAGGGCAGCGACAACACCCATTGCCAGCATGGCCAGGGGATAGGCAATCAGAAACCGGCAGACGGCCTGCTGTTCTGATAGAATAAGCAGTCCCTCCTCCCTTACCAGGAGGTCACCCGTACCGAACAGAATAATGCCCAATCCAAGGCTGAGGACAGCCAGACACAGTACCATCATTATTGTATAGATCAGGCTTATTGCAACCTTTGCCGCAAAGATCCTCATGCGTGAAGGCGGCCTGATGAGCACCATCCGCAATGTCCCTGCTGTGGCCTCTCCTGCGATCTGGTCTCCTGCCACCAGGACGATAAAGAACGGTATGTGGACCATCAGGAAATACATGGCAAGCTGAGAAACGAAAAAACCGTTCAGCAGATTGCCCATGATATGAAAGTTCTGTTCCAGAACGTTGTAACTGGCCGAGCTTGTCAGGAACCGGCCTTTGTCCAGCTTGAGGCCGATAAATAGTAGGGGCAGCACCACGCATATGGCAATAAAACCTATATATGTCCTCAATTTGTTGAATGTCTTGATCCATTCCAGACGAATCAGTCTAAACATTATCAGCCCCCAATAGAGACAGGAAATAATTCTCCAGAGACCGCTGCGGTTGTATTGCAAAGATATGAAAACCCGATTGGACCAACAGTTCCGTCATCACCGGGACCTGTTGCTCTTTTATCTTTACTGTTATTGCCCCTGAAAGCGCCTCAACGGATTCAACCCATTCCCTGGTCTTTAACAGGTCCGCGGCCTCCCCGGGGCGATCGACCTTTACACTGAATATATCACTATCGGAGTTGAGCAGTTCTTTTACACCGCCATGAACGACCAGTCTGCCCTTGTTGATAATAGCCATGTTCCGGCACATCTGTTCAACTTCGTGAAGGATATGAGAAGAGAGGAAGACAGTCAGGCCCTGTTGAGCCAACTCTATAATAAGACGTCTGATCTCTTTAATACCTTTCGGGTCCAGTCCTGCGGTGGGTTCATCCAGGATGATCAATTCAGGATTTCCAAGGAGCGCCTGGGCCACTCCCAGTCTCTGCTTCATACCGTGGGAGTATGTCTTTACCTTGTCATCGGCCCGATGGAGTAAGGCGACAATGTCCAGTACGCGATCGATATCACGAGGATCCGGACGGCGATTGGTAAGGGTTGCAAATATTTCCAGGTTTCGGCGGGCAGACAGATAGTTGTAGAAGCTGGGTTTCTCTACAAGGGCGCCAATCCTGCCTAAGAGATCTTTTCTGTTATTTTCAAGGGATCTGTTAAAAAGTCTTATCTCCCCATCTGTGGGTCTGATAAGGCCCAGAAGCATGCGGATCGTAGTGCTCTTGCCGGCGCCGTTTGGTCCCAAAAATCCGAAGATATCACCTCTGCTGACACTCAGATCAAGATCTTCAACGGCAATAACATTCTTAAATCTTTTCGTCAGACGGCCGGTATAAAGGACAATATCGCTATTCATCTCAATTGACCTCTCAGGGCTGATCCTTCGGTTTTCTAGGATGGCTTACCCGTTTATTGTACCTTGAAAACCACAGCCTCTTTGGACGTAGTCAGAGAAAATTACCTCTGCCTGAAAAGGGCAATCTATCCGGCAATGACTATCTCTTCAAGACGATATCTACTACCTTTTGAGGAAGTGGCCAAATATTTGGGCTTTGCCAAGTCAGTTGCAGATTCCAAAGGATTCAGAGGCATAAAACCCAAATATTTGACCACTGCAGAGTCAAGTGGAATTCTAAAAAGATA
>JAFDAM010000081.1 GCA_019313825.1 Deltaproteobacteria bacterium | reverse complement strand
TTTACCTGCCCCCATCCAAACCTTCTCTCTTCAAAAAGGGGGGATCTATGTTCCCCCCCTGGTGGATGGCTGGGCGGGTAGTGTAACCGATAACCTTTTTATTTATGGCCATGACTACTCCTGATTATACCCTCTTGGACCATACGGCAGATCTGGGTATCAAGATTAAGGGAACCGACCAGAAAGATCTTTTCAAGAGTGCGGGCAAGGCGCTTATGCACCTGCTGGTCAAGATCAATCCCTCTGAAAAACAGACTCCCATGAAGATCTCCGTATCAGGTGACGACCTTGAGGATCTCATGGTTCGCTGGTTAGGGGAGATCCTTTATCTCTTTGAGGGGGAAAATCTCGTAGTCACTTCCATAGAGATCGAATCCTTATCCCCGTCCAGACTAGAAGCTGGCATTGAGACGGCCCCATTTAATCCCCGGATTCATGAACTCCTCAGGGAGATAAAGGCCGTCACATATCACCAGATCAAAGTGGCTGAAAGAGACGGCATATGGGAGGCCAGGGTCATATTTGACCTATAGAGGTCAGGATATGAATATCCAACTTCAAAAGCTTGATGAAAACCGCTGGCTTATTCCCAAAAAAGGGAATATGCGTGTGCCCGGTCTCATCTTTTCAAGCCATGAATTAGTCAAAGAGGTTCAACAAGATCAAAGCCTTGTACAGGTGGCCAACGTTGCCACGCTGCCGGGCATTGTGAAGTATTCCCTTGCTATGCCTGACATACACTGGGGCTATGGATTTCCCATCGGCGGTGTCGCGGCCTTTCATATGGAAGAAGGCATCGTTTCACCTGGGGGAGTCGGCTATGATATCAATTGCGGATGCCGTTTAATGACCACTTCGCTTAAGGCCGATGAGATCAGGCCCTATATCAAGGAACTAATATCAGCGCTCTTTAAAAACATTCCTGCGGGCGTGGGCTCAAAAGGCACACTCCATCTCTCCCAAAAAACTGAAGCCAAAGTTGCCCGGCAAGGCGCAGCCTGGGCCATAAAAAACGGGTTCGGCCAACCTGAAGACTTGGAGAGGACCGAAGACTATGGCGCCATGGAAGGGGCAGATCCATCAGTCTTAAGTGACCGGGCAATAAAAAGGGGCCTTGATCAGTTAGGTACTCTGGGATCAGGGAACCACTTTCTTGAAATCGAGGTGGTCGATGCTGTCTATGATCATAAGACAGCCAAAAGTTTTAATCTCTTTGAAGGTCAGATCACTGTATTTATACACTCCGGTTCACGTGGGTTCGGACACCAGATATGCGATGACTTCTTAAAAGAGATGGGGAAACAAGTCTCATTGGAAGGCTTTCAATTGCCCGACAGGCAGCTGGCCTGTGCTCATTTAAAATCGGATCTTGGTCGCCGATACTTAGCAGCCATGGCCTGTGCGGCCAATTATGCATGGGCCAATCGTCAGATATTGATGCACCTGACACGTGAGACCTTTATTACCTCTTTATCCATCAGCCCCAATGAACTGGGCATGGAACTTCTTTATGACGTCTGTCACAATATTGCCAAAAAAGAGCTTCATAAGATAGACGGGCATGAGTTATTGCTCTGTGTACATCGAAAAGGAGCCACCCGCTCTTTACCGCCCGAGCACCCTATTCTTCCCCGCATCTATCGTCATTCTGGCCAGCCAGTCCTTATTCCTGGTGATATGGGGACCTATTCTTATGTGCTTGCCGGTACCCAAGGGGCCTTGAATCAAAGTTTCGGCTCATGCTGCCATGGAGCCGGACGCGTTTTAAGCCGTACCAAGGCTATCAAAATGGCAAAAGGAAGAGCCATACATCGTGAACTGGAGGACAAAGGAATCTTTGTACTATCCAGGGGCAAAAGAACACTAAAAGAAGAAATGCCCGAGGCCTATAAAGATGTATCACAAGTAGTTGAAGTGGTTCACAAAGCAGGTTTGGCCAAGAAGGTTGCACGCCTTAGGCCATTGGGTGTTATCAAGGGCTAAATAGCCACTCTATTAACAGGAAATTATATGTAAAATCTCTATAGGATACTTACGATGTGAGATAGGGCAATCATTATCAGTTCAATCTCACCCGGTCAAGTAAAAACGTCCGAAAAAATCTTTTTATCAAGAATCCATACACATCGAATATTCCGTCACGGGGAAAGACACGGAATTATGTACACCCTAAAGGGATGTATCTGTCAAAGTAGGCAATGGCCGGGTTAGATTACACTCATCAGGCCAAAATTTCACCCTCCCTGCAAAGAATTCCTCTATACTCACATATACGGCACTCTCTCATATCCCGCATCTCTCTCCGATCCCTGTCCAAATTTTTCCTGTCGGTCTCATAATCCCCTATCTTCTTAAGCATATCTTCGATAATCTTCTCAGGATATCCCTCAAAGCTGGCTTTAAGGAGATGACCTCTGTCTGTAAAATAGATATAGAGGTCCCCCACCTTCTCATTCAGGATACGTTCTGCCGCCCATCTATAGCATGCTAATTGAAGATGATAATCGTTCTCCCGGACAACATGGTCAGGATCTTTACCCTTCAGGTCGTTGCTCTTCCAGTCTATTATCGCCCAGAGACCAGTCTTTCTGTCCCTGAAAAGCCTGTCAATGACGCCCCTGAACTCGCACCCCCGGGAGATACTGAAAAGAAACGGGACCTCAGACCAGTTTTTTTGTCCTTTTAATAACCTGATCAAGCGTTCGTCATCCACTGTGGTCTTCAGATGATTTAATGCCTTTCCCCATAGACCTGCCATGGCCTGTTTATCAAGGCCGTCTTCATCCTGACCAGGGTCATTAATTAATCGTCCCCAAAGACTCTCAAACAGATCCTCATCAAATGGATCACCAAAATGATGTCTTTCAAGGTATCCGTGAATCAGGCTTCCCATAAGCAGCGCCTCTCCGGAGCTATATCCCGGGTCATCATCTTTCCCATAACCGGCACCCTCCATGAACTTTGTATCTATTGTTGATCCCCAAGGCCTTGATCCATTAACCCTGAAGCCCAGGATAACACTGTAGTAAAACCTGACAGCACACTTTCTGAAGATACGTATGGTTTTAAAACTTAATTGATAATAGGATGGTGATCTGATAGGTTCGGTCAGGTCAAGTTCCCTGACCTTGTCGTCATAGATCCCGAAATCCTTTTGGCCTAAAGTCTTTCCTTTATACCGGACACCTTTGAACTCCCTTGAATCCGGATTCCTCCATACAACCGATGGCAGATCTCCCTTACTCTCAAAGAGTTCTGCTTCTTCCGGGGGATAATTCAGATTAAACTTATAAATGTCATCCAGGAGCTCCATTATCGTGGCTCTTTCCCTGTAATCCTCTGAAGAGAGAGAGAGCCTATCCTTTTCCATCAGGCGCTTTTTCATGCGGCCCATTAAAATGAGATGATTCCTGGTCCTCGTGCAACCCACGTAAAATACGCGTCGGTTCTCTGCCATGTCCTCCAGCCTGTTTCTCCTCATCAGAAGATACCCTAATGGACTATATCTTTTCGTAAAATCAAGTTCAGGGACCTCAACCGGCCACACGGGAATCTCCCCTTCCCTGAAATGCCAGCCACCCTGTCCCCCCTTTTCAGCAGAGTAAAGGCGAACAGGTTTCCCTGTCCTAGGCCTGCTCGGAAGCCGACGGTCAAGATCAGGGATAATGACCATGGGAAATTCAAGACCTTTTGCAGCGTGGATGGTCATCAGGCAGATTGGGCGTTCATCCCCTGAAATGACCAGTGCTTCACCTTCATCTTCATTCTCTTCTGCCATCTCAAGACAGTATTCAACAAATTCGGGCAAAGAGCCGTTTCCCTCTGACTGAAAACTCCTGGCTATCTCTATCAGCTTCTCCATATTGGCCAATCTCTGCATACCATTAGGATGGACAGAGTAGACAGCAGTAAGCCTTCGATCGCTAATCACTCTCCTTATAAGCTCGGCCAGTGTAAGACGATCAGAGAGAAGACGCCACGATTCAATCTGTCTCCCTACAGACCTTACTTGAAGGTTTTCAGACGACAGAAGCTGATCAACCGTGACACTCCTGTCATAAAAGAGATCAAATATCTCCGGGTCGGTCAGACCGAATATGGGACTTCTCAGGGCAGAGAGAAGAGAGATCTGCTCCCTTTCATCAAAGAGATAATTCAAGAGTTGTATCATCTCCATCACTTCCTGGCAGCGGTAAAAGCCTTTTCCCCTGTGTACTTTAAAAGGCAGGCCCGCCTCCCGAAGTATGCTTTCAAAGGCCTTGATATGGCTGAAGGCGAAGAAGAGAATTCCGATAGCCGACTGTCCCTTCTCAATCTTATACCTTATGTCTGGATAGGCCCTGTACTCGAACCGCTCTTTCCCGTGTCTCCCCAAGATAGCTTCAATGATCTCCGCTATCAAAGCGGCCTCGGTCTCTGCCTTACCTCTCCCCGAGGAAGAAATGCGAGTCAAATAGAATGTTACGGAACCCTTCTCTTCAAGGGACCTCTTATCTACTTCAGGCATGGTAATTGGCCTTGGAGCCGTCTCATATACTCTTAACTTTTCCGCGCCCTTGTTGCCGAATATCTTCTCAAATGTATTGTTGAAAAAATCTATGGGACAAAAATCGGTCCTGAAGTTATGCGGAAGATATATATCGCCATTTTGGATATTCTTTCGCTCCGACTCAGGAAGCGAGTCAAAGGCATCTGTCTGCTTTTTTAAAGATTCGGGATATCCCTTATCTATTCCAATAAGGCGTTCGTTCATCTCCTGATTTTGCCAGAACATCTCTTCCGGTCTTTCCGGGTTAAACGCCTTTATCTTTTCTGTCACGGATTCAAAGACTGTCACATCTCCTCCACGGAATCTATAAATGGCCTGTCTCTTATCACCCACAACAAACAACTTCCCCGGCTGAAGGAGCTGTCTCCTGTCCTTGCCTATATCGGAGCATAACAATCTGATGATCTCCCATTGATCCCTGTTTGTATCCTGGAATTCATCAACCATAATATATTTGAATCGTTGCTGAATCCTTTTCAATCCATGCAGGTCCCGGTCCTTGGAAAGATCTGTGAGAAACGTGTGACACCGAGCCTCCAGGTCTGCAAAGTCAAGAGTGTTAATCCGCTCTTTTTCCTTCTGATATTGTTCCATGCAGATCCCGGCAACCATCAGAAAAAGATCAAGCTGTTTACCTAATATATAATCGGGGGATACTACAGAGAATAGGTCAGGATTAAACTCCTCAACAAGATCAACATAGGATATCTTTTTTAGTCCTTCGGTTACTGACAGTTTTGGGATAGAAGGCCTTCCGGTCTCAACCATACGCCTTATTTGTCGAAACAGTTCAGGAAGGCCGAAACTATCCTTGTCTTTTTCAGAAATATTATACCAATCCTCCAAGAGAGAGAGCAGTTCCTCGTGTTGACCCTTTTCATCCTCCACGCCTCTCAACCCCTTTAGGTATGGGATGAGACTGTTGTCCTTGATGACACGGCAGTATTCCCTGAATACCTGTCTCTCCCATCCTGCTGTCTTGAATAGCCTCTCTTTGGTCTCCATAACCCGATGAAAGGTAAGGGGGTGGTCTATCTGGTTGCGTATTGCGCGAAGGAGATTTTTTCGGCCCCCAACCGCCTGAAGGAGCGGCATTAGTTTATCCTGGTCGGCCTGCCAAATTGATGAAACACCTGTCTCAATAGCCTGCTCCAATATCCTTCTCTGCCTTGCCCCCTGGATGACAGCAAAACCGGGATCAATGCCCGATTCAACAGGGTATTCTCGAAGGAGATTGGCACAGAAAGAGTGTATGGTGGAGATCCGGTTCCTGTGAAACTGTTCCCTGGCCTTCCTTATCCTATTCCTGAGCGCCTCATCCCCAACCTTCTGCATCTGCCTGTCAAACCGGCTGAGCATCTCATAGATACGCCCTTTCATCTCTTCCGCAGCCTTTTCAGTAAAGGTCAGGGTAAGGATCTGCGGAACGGATACTGAATCATCAGTCAACAGGATAAAGCAGAACCTGTGGCTGAGGATCATTGTCTTTCCAGCACCCGGGCCGGATGTGACCACCATGTTTCTATGATAGTCAAGGGCGCAGAACTGTTGCAGTGTCAAATTTTGGAACATAGCTCTTCTGTTTGATGGTGTTCAACAACCCCGGGCCGGGCCAGGGAATACTGGATTTTAAGGTAAATTTGATAATTATCATAATTCATGAGATAAATGAATTGTAAATAATATCAATAGAAATAATTTTAGTCATTGAATCAGAGAGGACAGATTGAGAGCAGATCAAAAGACAGGATCCATAATATTTGCCGCCGGCAGGGGCAGCCGAATGAAGAACTTTAACGGCAATAAGACACTGCTTCCATTGGTCCCGGGCAGTTCACCCTTTGAAGGAAGCCACCCTATCCTTCTACATATACTGGACAGCCTGCCGGCCGGGCCAAAGGCCCTTGTTATCAAACACAGGAAAGAAGATGTGATCGAGTTCACACGTTCTATTGACCTCACTTATTGTGAACAGCCTCAACTTAACGGCACCGGCGGCGCATTATTGGCCTCGAGAAAATTCCTTGAAGGTCTGGATTGCGATCAAATAATAATCGCTATGGGTGATGTTCCTTTTGTCAGCACATCTACATATCATGCCCTTTTAAATGAGCTGAATAACAGCCGAATGGCTGTCCTTGGATTCCGTCCCCCAGATAAAAAGCGGTATGGTGTCCTTGAGTTCGACGCAGATAATGTGAAAAGGATTACCGAGTGGAAGTACTTGAGCAAATATTCAAAAGAGAATCAGGACCGACTTGAGATCTGTAATTCAGGCATATACGCCGCAAAAAAAGATGATCTCATTCAATACCTGCGTATCCTGGAGCAAAGGCCCCACACGGTTCTTAAAAAGAGAAACGAAAAAATGGTCGAGGTAAAAGAATTTTTTATCACGGATCTGATAGAGTTGACGCACAAAGACGGTCTGAAGGTAGGGCATGTTATCGCCGGGGATGAAGATGAGGTCATGGGGATAGATGATCTCCCATCCCTGCTAAAAGCACAGGAGATATTCAGGGAGCGAAATCTATAGAATAGATCTCTTTGTGGCGATGGGCCTATTAGACAATATACAGCGTTTTCCTTGACATGAACCGCAATATATTTTAAAGGATTTGAATCAATTTATATTAAACTGTCAATATCCACACTGCCTATAGAGTGGCATTAACAGTCTAATAACATCTATGAATGTCTGATACCCGTTATTTCATATTGAGAGAAGGTTAAAGTTATGGAAAAGTCCAAAATTGAGCAAGATAAGGTGAAAAGAA
>JAFDAM010000021.1 GCA_019313825.1 Deltaproteobacteria bacterium | reverse complement strand
CCTCCTCCGGCTTCATACAGATGCACTGCACATAATGAAGTTCGACCATGAAAAGAGACCCCCACCGGCCATCAAGGTCCATACTATAGCATTGCAAAAGCCTAACCGGACATTACTGATTGAATAAGTGAAAGGTTGTATCTTTTCCTAATAGTTTAACTCTCTGAAAGGGGATTAGGGCTGCCCACGCTTTTTTAAAGGACTAATGTATCTATCACCTTTTTTCTACTGTTTCTACAACAGACCACATACAACTGAAAACATACCTATCACAGACAGGAGGGAAACGTGACCGATAACTCAGCCTTTGTCAACCTCCACGTTCATACGGAATTCAGCCTTCTGGACGGAGCTATAAGGATCAAGAAGATGCTGGACAAGGCAAACCGTCTAAACATGGATTCTGTCGCTATCACGGACCACGGCAATATATTCGGGGCTGTCCAGCTTTTCGATCAGGCTAAAAAGGCCGGGATCAAGCCTATATTGGGCTGCGAGATCTATATGGCGCCCGGCCATCGTCAAGAACGCGCACCATCCAGGGACGGCCAACCCAACGCCTATCACCTGATCCTCCTGGTAATAAACGATGAGGGCTATAAAAATCTGAGTCGTCTGGTCACACTCGGACATCTGGAAGGATTCTATTACCACCCACGTGTCGACATGGAGATCTTAAAAGAGTTTAACAAAGGGCTAATCGCCCTGTCAGCCTGCCTGAAAGGCGTTGTCCCCTATCACATCAGGACAGGGAGGGTCGAGGTAGCAAAACAGAAGGCAAAGGAGCTCGCGTCGATCTTTGACAAGGACCGTTTTTACCTTGAAGTACAAACAAACAAGATGCCCGAGCAGATAGAAATAAACAGCATCCTTAAAGAATTTTCTCAGGAGTTGTCCATCCCTCTGGTGGCCACAAACGACTGCCACTATCTGAACAGGGAAGATGCAGAGGCACATGATGTGCTCCTCTGTATCCAGACAGGAAAGACCATCGATGATCCTAATCGGTTAAAGTTTTCCAATGACGAATTCTTCTTTAAATCCCGAAAGGAGATGAAATCCGCCTTAGGCGGCAGTGAATACAGCGAGGCGCTCGATAATACCGTGGAGATAGCCCGTCTCTGCCGGTATGAGATGGAATTCGGCAAGTATAAATATCCCGTATTCCATGTGCCTGACAAGAGGGATCTGAACGATATAATCAGGGAAGAGGCACAAAAAGGTCTCAAGACGAGACTTGCTCAGGAAGAGGAGAAACAAGGAGAGATCGCGCCGGATCTCATTAGGGAATACCAGGAAAGGCTCGATTTTGAGATGGATATTATTACCAAAATGGGTTTTGCGAGCTATTTCCTGATCGTGGCTGATTTTATCGATTATGCGCGCCGATCCCATATCCCTGTCGGTCCTGGACGCGGGTCAGCCGCCGGTTCATTGGTGGCCTACTGCCTGCGAATCACCAACCTCGATCCCATTAAATACGAACTCCTCTTTGAGAGGTTTCTTAATCCTGAGCGGATCAGCATGCCTGATATTGATATCGATTTTTGCATAAACGGAAGGGATGACGTTATCAGGTATGTGGCGGAGAAGTATGGCAGGGAAAACGTGGGGCAGATAATCACCTTTGGTACGATGAAGGCAAGGGGAGTGATAAGGGATGTTGGTCGCTGCCTCAATATCCCCTACGGTGAGGTTGATAAAATCGCCAAGCTGGTACCGGAGGGACCTGGTGTCAAGCTGGATAGGGCCATCGAGGAGGAACCTGAACTAAAAAAGATGGAGGATGGTGAAGGGAATGAGAAAAAGTTATTGAAGATATCACGCTCTCTTGAGGGCCTGGCAAGACATGCCTCGACCCATGCATCAGGTGTGGTGATATCTGACAGACCTCTCGTTGAATATCTCCCTCTTTTTAAGGGGACCAACAGTGAGGCCATGACCCAGTTTACCATGGACCAGATCGAAAAACTGGGTCTGATAAAGTTCGATTTCCTGGGGTTGAAGACCCTTACGGTTATTAAACATGCCCTGGAGTTGATCGAGGAGTCTTCCGGCCAAAAGATCGATATAGAGAATATACCCCTGAATGATAAAGCGACCTTCAAACTCTGCGAGGAAGGGAAAACAACAGGAATCTTCCAGTTGGAAAGCTCAGGAATGAAGGATCTTCTCGGAAAACTCAAACTGGAGGTATTTGAAGATCTTATTGCCCTGGTTGCCCTGTACAGGCCGGGTCCAATGGAATGGATACCTGACTATATAGCCGGTAAACAGGGGAAGAAAAAGCCTAATTACCTGCATTCCAAGTTAGAGCCGATTTTAGCAAAAACTTACGGGGTAGCAGTCTACCAGGAACAGGTGATGCAAATAGTGCGTGATTTAGCCGGCTTTACCATGGGAGAAGCTGATGTGCTCCGGAAGGCAGTTGGAAAAAAGAAGACCAAACTTATAGTTGAGCAGAAAAAACAATTTATCAAGGGTTGTGTGGAAAACAAGATTACTAAGAAACTGGCTGAGAAGATTTTTTCGTTTATTGAACCTTTTGCGGGTTATGGATTTAATCGTTCCCACGCTGCTTGCTATGCATTAATCGGTTATCAGACCGCATACCTGAAGGCCAACTGGCCGACGGAATTTATGGCCGCCTTACTGACCCAGGACATGGGCAACCAGGATAAGACCATCAAAAACATTGCTGAGTGTCGTGAGATGGGTATCAAGATCCTGCCCCCTGATCTCAATGAAAGCCACGCGGTTTTTGCCGTGGTGGATGGAGGGATCCGCTTTGGTCTGGCAGCAATAAAAAATGTGGGTTTGAAGGCGGTGGAATCAATGATCGAGGTAAGAAACGATACCGGGCCCTTTAAAGATCTTTTTGATTTTTGTAAAAGGATAGAGGGCTCCAAAGTCAATCGCAGGGTATTAGAGGGCCTTATCCAGTGCGGCGCCCTCGATTTTTCAGGCATCGAGAGATCACGGCTTTTTGCCTCCCTTGACGACGTAATCAGATTTTGCGGCTCATCTCATGATCCAAATCAGTTGAATATGTTTGCCGGCCTGGGTGACGATGATTCAGGGATTAGCGCACTTTTTGAATTTCCGGATACAGATGAATGGAGTGAGAGTGAAAAATTAAGAAGAGAGAAGGAGGCATTGGGTTTCTATATTACAGGTCATCCGCTTGATGAATTAAAGAGGGAGATCAAGAAATTTGCCACCTCCACCATACAGGATCTTTTAGGTTTAAAGGACAGATCCCAGGTGAAGATAGCAGGAGTGATAGAGAAAATAATATTGAAAAGGACAAAAAAGGGTGAGAAGATGGCGATCTTGAACCTTGAAGATCAAACCGGTTCCACACAGGTTATCCTGTTTCCGGATATCTTTAATAACTATTCACCGCTTCTCAAGGGTGACGAGCCCCTGCTTATCAGCGGCACTGCGGAGGTGGATGATAATTCCTCAAAAATAATCGCACAAGAGGTTGTTTTTCTGGAGTCCATGCGACAAAAGTCCATCATGACAATCGAACTCAGTCTCAGTGAAGAGACAGCATCAAGAGATAAACTGGAGGATATCAGGGATATCCTTTTCCGGTATCCGGGAGAATGTTCCGTTTTATTCAGGGTGGAGACCGGTAATGGCAAGGAGATCATCATTTCCGCTCATGATCATTATAAGGTATTACCCTGTGATGAGATGATAGGAGATATTGAAGGGATAACCGGCCAAAAAACAGTCTGCAGGTACGAGTAAAGAATCCACGCCAAAAGGGGCGTATCTATTAAAGAAAGTCCCGCCAGGGCGGGATCTCTTCAAGGCGACTCTATTTTCCAAAGGCTATCGCAAATATCATTTGGGGGGTGCTTTTAGATCAGGTGGGTAGATATATTTGGGATCAATTTCATAGGTCCATGGAAGGCCCCAATACTGCCACCCATAATGGCGCCGGTGGTTAAAACCCTCGATTTTATGCCTCTTTGCCAACTGGCGATAGAATTTGTGTCTGTTATTATCCTCAAAAGTCGGAAACTCCGCCCCCTCAAAACCGTCCATAACATTGAAAATCTTCTTAAAACCGGCATCGACAAGGTCCTTGGCCGCTAGGGCACTCTTAGTGCCGTCACGGCATATGATCAAGAGGTTATCGGTCTTTTTAAACGCCTTACTTATCTCCTCTATAAAGGCCTTATTCTTCTGATTTATTTGATACTTATATTTTTCATCCACCTTGGCAAAACTATTGCTTAAAAACATGTAAGGGAAAAGGTAGGCATTGAGGAGATGCCCGACAAACTGATATTCCGCCCTTGTCCTGACATCAATTATATAGGTATCCGGGACCGTATTGAGCATATCATACGCTTCAATGCTCAGGATATTTCTTACCTCCTGAGCATAAATATTCCCCCCCAGGATAGTTAATAAGAAAAGACCTGTTAATAGAATGACGTATATGTGATTTGAATATCTTTTTCTCATGAATTTATATCCTGTCCCATAAGAATAGAGTTATAAAACAGAGGCTAAAAAACCGTAAGTGTTCCTTAGGATGTGAGAAGATTAATAATCCAATACTATTTTGTTTGTCAATGGAAAAATGGGATATAATGTACATCAATCTTGACAGTCAAGATAGTGTTTTATACCTTATTTTTTTATATTATATTTAATTCTATCACTTTGTCATTGAAAGGAGGCATATCATGTCTGAAAAAGAGATCGGCCTGGGTAGACTTTTTGTGCAGGAAGCTATAAAGGCAGGAACATGGGGAATTATCTTTCTAATCATCCTGGGGATGTTTATCATCTCAATAAAGCAAGATATCAAGGAAGGAATAGCTTATGGTGTGGACCGCACTTTCTCCCAGGTTGTCTTAATCGGCACTAACCCTTACCTGATAGGGAAGGCAAAACAGCTTGTCAAGAAAGGCATCGAATACTCAATGAATACGGCTGCAAAAGAGGTCAGGTTGGTTCTGGATGAAAGAGCTATTGATATAAAAAGTAAAGAAAAGGTAGAAAAGTAAAAAACAGGAGCAAGACAAGAAAGTAAATGATGGTCGCCGGAAAAATGTCAGGATATTGTTACTCGGGATTCATACTCCGTCAGCACCTCGTCCATCCTCAGATATTTTCCGGTATACCGTGATACGTCGTCTTTTGTTAAAGTATCCCCTGAGCAGATGAGTAACTCTATTATCAAATCTAATCCTATTTAAATTATCCCTATATCTGTCCATATATGGGACAGCGAGCTTTACGCCAAAATCAGTGGAATCGTCAAATAGGATTAACCCCCTTACATCTACCACTCTGTCTGTAATGACAAGATCAGAGAGTGTATAATCCAGACAATGATTTGAAGTGGACCCAAACTGCTGTTTATTTCTTATCTTTTCTTATAAGCAATTAACCGTAAAACTTTCCTTCTGCATCATATTCAAATACGTTCAATACAGGAAATGCTATAATTATTGTATCAGATCTCTTGAAAACAAAAGATCTATCTATACAGGATACGGCCATTGTCCATGTTTTTAGTTGAAATGGAGCTCATTATTCTGATAGAGATCTCTATACATAATAAAAGCTTTCAAAGGGATGAGGTCTATGTCCGTAATCCTGTTTCCACACTCATTTATACCGGAATCAATCATCAGGCAAATACTTGCCTTTTTCGAGGCTCTCACCATTTATCAACCGTGGTTTATGGAGTCCCCTACCCTTAGTAACAAAATCAAGGGACTCAGCCATATCAAGATCCTTAATCCACCAGCCGACCTGAAGCCAAAGGAAGAGTTTAGCGCTCTGCTCTTTGAGTATCGCCGTTGGGTTGAACAGAATCGGGACAGAAGTTACACGCAGATTTTAAAAAATAATCAGGAGAGACAGCCTACCGAAGATACCACTTGGGAGATCAGGCAGATGCTTGGTCAGATGTCTAAATCTCTTTCAGGGACGGAGGAAAGCGATGTCCTGAAATGGCATCTCATGCTCCACCTGTCTATGGAGATTGAGACCCAGCGTATGGAGGCAGATAAGATACTGAAGTCCCTGAAAGAGAAAAACAGCCTTCTTGAAGGGAGCATTGAAAAGGCAGAGGAAATAAAAAGCCTTTTCGAAGATCTCCCCCGGTTCGGACCTGAATCATTACTGGAGGAATATCACATAAGGCAGATCCTGGAGGCCTGGCTCGGTCTCTTCGGGGGATATCTAAAGGAGAATGAGCCGTTGATAACGTTTGACTGCCATATAATGGATTACCTCACTGAACAATGGGATAGCCTCCTTGAGGATGAATCCGGGAACGGATTGACCATACAGTTCAAGATACCTGACCCCGCTCACCTTGACCAGGAAAATGGCGAGATGCTCAAGGAGATGAGAGATCTGATTATGGGGTTGGGGGAGTCTGAGGCCAAGAATGAATCCGCCCTGGATAAGCTGTCCAGTGATTTTGAGTCGGGATTTACATGGAAGACATCAATGAGGAATTATAGCATGACAATTAATTGTTTCTATCCGGTTTCTAATGAAGAACGTCTTAAAAAAGATAAGATATTGAAACATCTCTCCGGTAAAACCGTCATTCTGATTGAGGAAGAGTATGGTCACGAATAGTGGAAGATCCAAGACTGACATACTTGAAAGCGAGGGCTGGACCAAACGTTTCGTTGCATGCGAACCCCGCTTGAGTGAGGCAACGGACATGTACAAGGAGTCCGGCTTTGAAGTACATCTTGAACCTTTACCCGAAAAAACAGAATGTGAGAGCTGTGTGGGCGACGGTGAAGAGGATGATTGCCGCATCTGCTTTGAAGGGTTTGAAGATCAATACATGATTATCTTTACAAGACCAGGCAAGGGCAAAGCAGAATCAGAAGATGACCTCTTTTGATCACCGGTCTTTTAACCGGTGGTGTCAATCTCTTTATAATCGCAATACTTGTGTTAATATGCTTTCTAGTGAACCTCCCCGCCTACAAAGCGGGGCATCTATTTATCACATTATAGTTCTGGCGAATTTGCATAAAAAACGATTTAGGACAAGAGAGTATAGGGATACCCCTTTGATTTACGGCAGGTATTCAGGCTTAACATTCTGTAGGGCATGGAAAATATTTCCCTTTATTTTTTTATTGGTCCTGTAAAAGCTTTTCAGCATCATTTTGATATCTTCTCTCTTTGAAGCCCCGGCTGTCGGGCAACACAAATCTATCTCCGGCCATCCCATGATTTCAGTATACTTCCGGATAGTGCGTTCGTCGATCATGTAAAGCGGTCTTATCACTTTGAGCTTTCCCTCGAAAAATTCCTGTACAGGCAGCATGGTGCTCACGGAGGCACCGTAAAAGATATTAAGGAAAAACGTCTCTATCAGGTCATCCTTGTTATGGCCAAGGGCGACCTTGTTGCAGTTGAGTTCAGAGGCCAATTCAAAGACGGCCTTTCTCCTGAGCCTTGAGCAGAGGAAGCAAGGATTTTCGCGATTCTCCGGACTATGGGCCTTAGGCCCGCAATCGCTTATGATAATCCTGTGATCAAATCCATGTTCATTAAAAAAGGATCGCATCTGTTCGGCAGAATCAGACCCGAAACCTACATCAACATGTACTGTGGTGACCCTATATTCAATGGGGATTCTCTCGATCCTCTCCCTCAACAGCCACAGAAGGGCCATGCTATCCTTACCCCCTGAAACCGAGACAAGGATATGATCACCGTCCTCGGTCATGTCAAGGCTATGAATCGCCTTCCCCATCAGGCGCTTCATCTCTTTAGCTACGAATTTTGTCATATCTCATTGCCGTTCGCCAAATATCTTGGTCCCTATCCTGACCATATTTGCACCCTCTTCAAGGGCTACCCTATAAGAATTGGACATGCCCATGGAAAGATACTTCATCTCAACTCCTGCCAAGTCCATTTTTCTGATATCTTCAAAGATCTCTCTTGTCTTTATAAAATACGGCCGGGCATCCTCCGGGTCCCCGGAAAAGGGTCCCATGGTCATAAGCCCCATAATCCTGATATTTCCCAGTTCAGAGATCTCCTTTACAAGGGAGACGGCATCTTCAGGCATAACCCCCGCCTTTTGAGGCTCTTCTCCACTGTTGATCTCTATAAGTCCCGGCATAACCTTCTCAATCTTCCGGCAAGCCTTATCAATCGCCTTGGCGAGTTTAATGGAATCCACCGTCTCGATCATGTCAAAGATCCTGACCGCCTTTTTGGCCTTGTTGCTCTGGAGGTGCCCGATCATATGCCACTTCGCCTTTTGTCCAATAACTTGAAACGCCCTTTCAGCCTCCTGAACGTAATTTTCGCCAAAGATCGATAGACCCGCGTCTATGGCCTCCTGAATCTCCTCTGGAGTTCGTGTCTTGGCTGCCCCTACTAATTGAATCCCTTCCGGCAACTCGCTCAATATCTTTCTCACATTCTCCTTAATCATCTCCTATCTCCTTTTATAGGGTTAGATACTCCAATTCCAGGAGCATGTAAACCCTGATCCACCATCGAGACATCATCTGTCCCGCCCCTAAGCGGGATTGCCTTCGATGGCTCCTCCCTGTGGCGTATGTGTAAAACCGCATAGGGCATAGAGCATGGAGCATAGAGTAAAACATAAAGACGCTATGCGCGACTGAAAGGAGCTGACGCCTCAGTTGTCGCTCCCCCCGCACAAGTCAGCGGGGTCTTCGATAGGCGCCCCCGTTTTGAGCGGGATTTCGCGGGCTCAACTTGCAGACATCTAATCCCTTGCTGGTGCCAAAGGACAGACCGAAATCCTTTGTCCGCATTGATGATGTGAAAATTAGATGGTGGATTTGGGCTTCAGTACTTGAAATATCCGCATAAAAAAGTTAAACTTTAACCGGATCAAAAATCACTGCCATAGAAAGGCATATCCGGAGGAGATACAATGACACATGAAGACAGGGAACATTATGCAAAAAAACACCCGCCTGACCGGAAGGTGAATACCGATATCGATAAAGCAGTCAGGGATAGAACTTCCAATAATGAGATATCATGCGCTGCCGCATTCGGAATCGTGAACGATCTGAACACTTCACCCGATGAGGTGGGATTTACCGTTGACTCTCTTGAGGTCACTATAACCAAGTGCCAATTGGGTCTTTTTGGTTATGGAAAAGGAAAGAAGGTTATCAAGCCGGCAGAAACAATGGCCAAAGACCTGGAGCAAGCCATAGTGGAGTCCCTGGCAGACGAACGGCTCACCTGCAAGACAGCCTGGGAGATATCTGAAAGGTTCGGTATCAAAAAGATGGAAGTGGCTTCAGACTGCGAAGCACTTCAGGTCAAGATATATTCCTGTCAATTGGGGGCTTTTTAGCAGACATAAAAAAGCCACCATCTTCATCCAGCAGATAAATAAAAGGCATGAAGATGGCGGCCTGATAATTTCTATCTTAACAACTGCTACATGAACTCCCGCACGACGCCCCCTGTGACATGCCGGAGGTTATGGAAAAACTCGACCCCATGGCTGTATCAACAAAATCCACGTTTATTGGTTTGGCCTTTTCAAACAGGCTCTTTTCAATCAGATAAGTAACCCCATTATCCTTAAAGGTCTCATCATCATCTCGTGGCTCATCCAGAGCCATGCCCAGAGAGGGCCCGGCTCATCCGCCTTGAGAGAGGAATACCCTTATATAGGAAGAATCTCCCTGGTCTTTTAAAAAATCGTTGATCATCTCACTCGCTTTTTCCGTTACCTGAAACATCGCTACCTCCTCATGGCTCTATTTTAATGCCCAACATATTACAATTAAATTATACATTATAACAAATCTGTCAATTGTTATATCACAATAGTGAAAATTTAAAATCCAAAAGAAACACCGTTATATGTGTCTATCTCCTCAAAAAGGTTTCTCTGCAAGCCTCTGTTTCAACCACATTATCACCTTATCAAACTCTTCCCTGAGTTCTGACATAGCTTTTCCTCTGTGACTGATACTGTTTTTCTCTTCCCGTGACATCTGGGCAAATGTCTTTTTAAGTGGCGGGTAATAGAAAAGCGGATCATATCCAAAACCGTTATTTCCTGTTTGTTCATGGACTATCTCTCCTGCACATCTCCCCACATATGTGAGGGCCGGACCTCCTGGCACTGCTATTACTATTACTGATTCAAAGGCTGCCTTTCTGTTCTCTTTTCCCTTCATGGCCTCCAGTAGCTTAAGGTTATTATCTTCGTCCGTGGCATCTACCCCTGCGTAACGGGCAGAATAGACCCCGGGTCTTCCATCCAATGCCTCCACTATCAGGCCTGAATCATCTGCAAGGGCGGGAAATCCCAGGACCCTTGCGGTAAAATGCGCCTTTTTATAGGCATTATCCTCAAAGGTCTTCCCATCTTCCTCCACAGCCGGTATGGGCCCGAAGTCCTCCAGACTCTTTATCTCAATATCAAATCCGGGAAGCAGGGCTCGGAACTCCGAGATTTTTCCCCGGTTCCTGGTTGCCAATATCAATGGTATATCAAGCATGTACTTCTATCCTCTCCATTCTTTTAATATCCTCTGCCATCTTTTTCGCATTGTCTTCAAAACCCGGTTTCCCCACCAGGGAAAACATGGCTTTTTTATAGGCCTCGACCCCAGGTTGAATAAAGGGGTTATGCCCCAGGAGGTAACCGCTTATGGCCACTGACCTCTCCATCATATAATAGAACTGACCCAGATTATATGCACTCCTGTTGGGAATCTCTATGGTCATGTTGGGGACTCCCCCAAGGTAATGGGCATAGGCCGGCCCCTCAACCACTTTCCTGTTAATGAAGTTCATGTCCAGGCCTTTGGCAGGCAAAAAATTCAGCCCATCCAGATCTTCCTGGTCCCGGGGGATCTCAATCCTGTTATCATGATCCCGGAGAAGCAGAAAGGTCTCTATTATATTCCTCTCCCCATCCTGGACCATCTGCCCGTTGGCATGCAGTTTCTCCGAGTAGAGGGATGGTGAGACCCATAACCCGTGCCCCCTATGTCCTTCACTTTCCGGAAAAAGCTGTTCCATCCATCTCGCCACAGGATAAAGGGAGTTGGAATTAGTGGCCACGACCTCAATATTCTTACCCTTTGACCAGGCAGCATACCGGACTGCGGCGTGAACAAGGGCCGGATTCTGCCAGAAATCGTCGGTCACGGTAACATCCCTCATTCTCTTAAACCCCGCAACGAATTCTTCAATATCTATATTGGCCATTGCCAGTCCCACCAACCCCACATCGGTGAGGACGGAAAATCTTCCGCCTATATTGTCGGGGATTACGAATGAATGGTAGCCCTTATTGTCAGCCAGTCTTCTCAGGGCACCTTTCTCCTTATCGGTGGTGGCAATTATGAACCTGCTGGACTGCTCCCCCCAGTTCCTCCCCATCAATTGCCGGACTATCCTAAAAGCTATTGCGGTTTCCGTTGTGGTACCTGATTTGGAGATTACATTGACACCGATTCGTTTTCCTTCAAGCATGTCAAGGGTATCCCGAAAATAGTCCGGGTCCATGTTCTGCCCCAGAAAGTAAATCTCCGGAGCGCCTCCTCTCTTTTCCCTGCTTAACTGGTTGAAATAGTTATGGGTCAGAGCACGAAAGGTGGCCTCAATTCCGAGATAGGAGCCCCCAATGCCCAGGGATACAAAGGCATCTATCTCCCGGGAAAGCTCGCTGGTCACTGATTTCAGACCTGCAAGATGTTCTACTGTTATCTCTTCCGGCAGGTTTTGCCACCCGGTCATGGGAATATCCCCGTCCCTGATATCCCCTTCCTCTTTTTTAAGCATCTTGTGGGCTTCCAAAACCCTTGGAATAAGGGCCTCGATATCTCCCTTGGACAAGGACGTCTCTTCAGGAGTATCAAACATATATGTGAGGTCAATTGAGATCTTATTATTTTTTATAAAGGACTCTGTCTCAAACGGGTTTTTTTCATTGCGCCCTCTTCTCACCTGATGAATGATAGTCGCATTCTCTCCGAGACCCGTCAGTTCTATCCCTTTCATTTCAGCCTCCTTTTCAACATTATGGTGATACCCCCGGAACAAAATCGCGACCCACTTTGCATCATGGACAGGCTTCAGCTCCACGGTTCTCATGATTACATAATTGGATCTGAAATAAATTACAAAGAGTTCGCTTTCCAATCCATATCGGATCTGTTTAAATGCTATTTAAAGGATGCCGGTGAAATAAGCCTGGATGAAAGAATTCGTAACTGGTATGGAGTTCATGAATCCAAAAACAGGTATTTTTAAATGGACACTAACCATATTATTCATGACTGCTTGGAAGCATATAGCAGGGAATCAGCTCGCTGGACCAACTCCACCTCGGTATCTCCTTCATTAAGCTCGTCTGTATTGGAGATCCCATAACTCATCCCTATCTTGATCTTTTGTGAGCCCCACTCATAAAAATGACCTTCTATCTCATGTGACACCCTGCGCATCAGCACTTCAGCCTCGCTTGACTCGGTCTCCGGGAGAAGAATGGCAAATTCATCTCCACCGTAACGGGCAACGATATCCGACTGCCGTATCAAGGCCTTTAAACACCCGGCAAGCTCACGCAGGACATAATCCCCGGCCTGATGGCCAAAAGAATCATTGACGCTTTTGAAATCATTCATATCAATCATTACAAAGGAGAGGACCTTCTTGTACCGCTTTGCCCTCTGGAACTCTTTTTGTAAAAAGTCGCCAAGTCCTTTTCGATTGTATATCCCCGTGAGGCTGTCTGTTACGGTAGCCTCTCTAAGTCTGTGATATTCTTGCGCATTTTTAAGAGACAAAGAGAGGAGATTAGAGAGGATGGCCATCAATTCCTCCTTATCCATCTCAGATAGCCCGGCCTCTCTCGGAACTAGGGCAACAGCACCCAATCGCTTTCCAGCCAGGCTTAACGGGAAGGTGCGTATATAGGGAAACAGGTATGATGCCGACTTGTCTCCTTCAACCTCGGGAGAGATAAGCTGGAGAGTGATCTCATCGTCTGTAATCTTACCCCTTTCATCAAAAATTCTTGATAATACTTCCGACTTGAAAATATCCTCTTCTATACGTAATCCATTTTCCGTTAAGTGGAGTGCCAGATTCCAATTGGCTCCTATCCTGTAAAGGATGCCAAATAGAGAATAATCGAGAATCTCCTTCAAGCCTGTATCCATCATTCTTGGAAGGATCCTGTCCCAGTTCAGGTCATAAGAGACTTCACGGCTCAATCGATTAATAAAGCTCAATTCCTGATTTTTCCCCCTTAGAGCGCTCTTCTCATCTTCAAGCCTTTTGTTCACATCCTTCAACTCATCCATCATTCCCAATATTTCTATGAATGCCTTTCTGTTTTCCAATCCCCCCACAATGGCGTCATGGATGCGCTCAGATAAAAGGGAACGTGGTATAATAGAGTATACCCCCTTCTGAAGGATCTGGGCCGCCTCTTCCGCCTCAAACTTTTCTCCAAAAAAGATGAGACATGCCTTGGATCGACTTTTCTGAAGTTCAAAAAAGATATCTGTCTTGTCACGGACGAGATCGTAATCAGCAAGAATCAGAGGACAGGCACTTTCAAGGATCTTTCCCCCCAGGTCCTGGGCAAGCGAGATCTGATTAATGGAAAACCGGTCTGTTCCAAGAATTTCTTTAAATAGTCCTAGATCCCCTTGGTCTTCGCTGATGAGCAGTATCGTTTCACGCATGTTGCTACCTTATATCTTCCCCATTACAATCAAAAATAAATAGCAAATATTATACTGTTTTAATAATAAATGGTTAAAAAAAGCCTTAAGGCCGATTTTCACAAAGGATGTTTTTATTATCTTTCTTAGATTAATTTAGTCTTTACCCTCATCAGGATAACGCTTTGCTATGAATTTCAGGACATCAAGGCAATTGAAAAACGCATCAGTGACTTCCGGGTCAAAATGCTTGCCGGATGAACAGCGCATCTCTTCCATAATACGATCTTCATCCCACGGCTCCTTGTATGACCTGCGGGAACATAGGGCGTCATAGACATCGGACACTGCCACGATCCTGCCAAAGAGTGGAATCTCTTCCTCCTTTTTTGGTATAAAACAGCCGTCGATGCCCACAAAATCGGGAAGAGGCCTCTCGGTTTCCGGATCAATATATCCGGGATAGCCGGTCCCATCCCATTTTTCATGATGGTTAAGAGCCACTTCGAGCGCCACTTCGTCAAATTCAGATTGAATATTTCTGAAAAGTCTGGCGCCCAAGTAGGTATGGCTTTTCATGATCTCAAACTCGTCCACGGTCAGACGAGCAGGCTTCTTTAAGATCAGGTCGCTGATTGCCACCTTACCCACGTCATGAAGCATGGCAGCCATCCTCAATACATCTTTCTGCCTCTCCACCTCTTCAGCGGGAATCCCTTTTATTCTCGCCCATTCCTCATAAATCTCCACCGAATAGGCCCCCACGCGATTGACATGGACCCCTGTCTCTTTTGGATCCCGCAGTTCCGCCATGCTGATCATCCTGAGTATAATATTACGTGTCGTTTGCGCGCGCTCCACAGCAAGGGCGGCACTATTGGCAAAGTGCATGATGTGGGGTTCATCAGATGCTGAAAAGGGAATGATATTCCCATCGTCATCCTGCGCGTTTATAACCTGCATAACACCCAGCACCTTTTCACGCTGATTTGTGATAGGTACAGTGAGCATGGAACTGGTCTTGTAATCGGAACGAGTGTCAAACTGGGAGTCAAAGGTATACGGTACTGTGTTGCTCATTTGGTAAACATCGGAGATATTTATTGTCTTACGGTTCTTGGCAACTGATCCAGCGATGGACATATTATTAATCGGTATAGAAAAAGTATTGTATATAAGCTTTTTACCAGTGGCCAATCTCTTTTGAAGGGTATCGTTTTGGGAGTAACTGAATTTTAATTCATCTCCCTGCTTGAGATATATGGACCCTGCAGCGGCATTAAAAAATTTTCTGACATTGGTCAGGATCCTCTCCAGAAGGAGATCAATGTCTTTCACCTCGTTGATGTCCAGACTGATCTGCGTGATGAGATCAATCTTTTCTCTTTCGCTCATCATGATCAGATTCTCCTTTTGCGCAGATAGCTTTTCTTAGCACAGAATTGCTACTTGGACAAATAATTTAATGAATTTTAAATTCATTTCTTTCGATCTTTCACTCTACCAATATTCACCTTGACGAACTCTAAACAGCTCTGATAAAGATGCATTATGAATCTGCTTGATTACATTATCATTATCACGATGGTATATCTCATTGTAAAAGGTATCTTCCGCGGGCTTATCAGGGAGATAGCCTCCCTTGCGGGGATCATTCTGGGGATATGGCTGGCCAACCTTTTCCAGCCCCAGATGACGGATCTGTTAAGCCCCTATCTCCCATCCGTACGATATCTCCCCTTGATCAGTTTTGCGGCTATTTTTGCCGCTATTCTTATATTATGTAATATTCTGGGTTGGGGTTTAAAGCTATTATTTAAAAAACTCTTTCTTGGATGGGTTGACAGAACGCTAGGCGCCTGCCTTGCCATAGCAAAAGGAGTGATCATTACTTATCTTATCATAGTTATGCTCACTTTTTTTCTTCCTTCAAAAACACCCCTTATAGCCGCGTCAACGCTGGCCCCATTGATAATAAGATCATACCAGTCCATGATCAGCCTTATCTCTCCGAATCACTACAAGAACTGGAAGAGAAAGATTATGGGAAAGCAAAAAGAGATAGGCAAGATCATGTCTGACAAAATCAAGGACATAGTTAAGAAAGATGAGTAAAGATAGATTGTCCAGGGCTCTATCAAACCTGGCCGGGTTGGTCTCAAGACTCCGTGGTCCCAACGGCTGTCCGTGGGATGCCATGCAGACGGATTCTACCGTCAAGATGTATCTGCTTGAAGAGGCCTATGAGGTTCTTGACGCAATAGAAACCGGATCACCCGAAGATGTGTGCCAAGAGTTGGGTGATCTCCTTTTCCAGGTTATCTTTTTAACCAGCCTGGCCGAGGAGAGAGGAGAATTTGATTTAGAGGAGGTCCTGGAAAAGATCACTGAGAAGATGATTAACCGTCATCCCCATGTCTTCGGTGAGGCAAGTGTAGGCAGCCCTGAAGAGGTGTCAGAAAATTGGGAAAAGATCAAAAACGCGGAGAAAGGTGACCCAAAGGTCTCTTCATCCCTGCTCCAGGAAGTACCGGTCAATCTACCTGCGCTATTGAGTGCCCATAGATTAAGCTACAGGGCCTCAAAGGTAGGCTTTGACTGGGAGGGTAGAGAAGAAATTTGGGGCAAGGTCAAAGAAGAGTTCGAGGAGCTTAATAAGACTATTTTGAACTCTGACGAAGAGGGTATCGAGGAAGAGTTGGGTGATCTCCTGTTCAGTCTGGTAAATCTGGCAAGACATTGGGGACTTAATGCCGAACGACTCTTAAGGCGTGCCAACCAAAAATTTATTAAACGCTTCAGAGAGATGGAAGAGGAATTGAAGTCAACCGGAACCGAGCTTGATAAGGCAACACCTGATGAGATGAACCGAGCCTGGGAAAAGATCAAGGTCAATACAGGGTAGTGGGAATTGTCCCGATCAAAAAAACAGAATGGCCTGCAACGGGTTTTGATGTGGAGCTTGAAACAATTCTCCAAGCTGCTCATTATCATTTTGTTCCTGACAATGGCTCAGATATTCCTTTTACGATTCATAAATCCTCCCTGTACTGCCATAATGGCATGGAGCTGGATTCAGCATAAGTTCACTTCGAAAAAATATAAAAGGCCCAATTACCATTGGCAGCAATTAAAAGAGATCTCTCCATGGTTGATAAAGGCCGTTCTGGCAGGAGAAGACCAACGGTTTTCATCCCACCATGGATTCGACTTTATTGAGATGAATCAGGCTATCAGGGACATCATCATGGATAGGAGGGTGAGGGGAGCTAGCACCATTACCATGCAGGTTGCCAGGACGGTCTTTTTATGGCCTGACAGGAATTGGATGAGGAAGACTGCCGAGGCATACTACACCGTGCTTATAGAGATATTCTGGCCCAAAACGAGAATCCTTGAGATATATCTTAATTTTGTGGACTGGGGCTCCGGAATCATGGGAGCAGAAGCTGCTTCACAGAAGTATTTTCACACAAACTCGGCTCGTATAAATCCCTCACAGGCGGCTCTAATGGCTGCCATACTTCCCAGTCCCCATAAATGGTCTCCCACCAACCCAAATGAATTCGTTAAAGAACGACAGAAAAGAATAATGAAAGATATGGAGAAGATGCATCTATAACTCTGGTAATTAGGTGTCGTTTGGCAGTAAAAAATACACGCCCATCGAAGATCCTGATTTGCGGGGAAGGACATGGCTTTTTAAGGTTAAGTAAAAAAATGCAACTACTCAGATGCGGTGTTCATGGGTTTAAGGTTGGAGCGAGATCAACCGTGAATCTGACAACCTGAATAGTAAAAAAATAAGAGACCACGGGAAATAGAGGCCCTTTACTGTCAACAGATCAAAAACCCGTTACTCTCAAACAGGGAAGATGATGCTGCCTCAAATCATAAACAGGCTTATAAGCATAAGTATGAAATGGAAGCTGGCGCTTCCCTTCCTGTTTTTCGCCTTTGTAGGTACTACGACTCTGACGTATATCGGTCTGACCTCACAGATAAGACTTATCAAAGAAGAAGAGCAAAAGAGTATCCTTCATTATTCCCATCGTTTTTTGGAAGAGATAGATCATAAAAAAAATCAGGCGCTATCGCTAGCAACGATGATTGCCGAATACCCCGAGGTTCAGCAACTCCTAGCAGAGCAGGACCGGCAGGGCCTTAATGACCTGCTGTACGATACATATGAGCAACTAAAGGTGGATTTTGAGATCGAGCAATTTCATTTTCATATACCTCCTGCAACTTCCTTTTTACGACTTCATTATCCGACACGATTTGGAGAGGATATGATTGATTACAGGAAAATGATATTGGACTGCGTGAGGTCGCACCTACCAATATCAGGTATCGAATATGGAGAAACCGGTTTTGGTATACGGGGTGTTGTTCCTGTATTCCACGATAAAGAGATTGTGGGCACCGTAGAGATAGGCCATTCCTTTGGCAAATCCTTTTTAAATGATATACATAGGAGATGGGATATTAATCTGGCCCTTTATGAGATAAAAGGCCCGGAGTCCTTAAGACACATGGCAGGGGCAGGTAAAAATGTCAAAGAATCCCATGCAGATCTCTATCTGACAGGCCCTAGGATCGATGAGACACCTACTATCCTGATAGCCCCGGACAGATACCCTGACAGATCTATCCTGTTTAACACGGTAAAAAACTACTCCGGCAAGCCAGTGGCCCTCGTAGAGATTAATATGGATCGATCTGAAATCCAGGCAAGATTATCCAGGACAAGGGACCTGATGGTCATGGTCGGTCTAGCGGCGATTACTATATCCTTTCTCCTCACCTATCTGGTGGCCTTTCTCTTTATCAGGCCCATTAAAAAAATCGTCATGGTGGCTCAGGATATCGCCCAGGAGAAAAGGGATAGCCGACTGACGTCAAGGACTAATGATGAGATTGGCACCCTCACCCAGGCCCTTAATACCATGCTGGATGCCCTTAAGAAAAGACGCGTGGAGATAGAAGAGCATTCCAGGACCCTGGAGAGGAAGGTGCAAGAAAGGACACATGCCCTGGTGTCATCTGAAGAGAATTATCGCACCCTTGTGGAAAACGTACCGCTTATTGTTTACAGGGTGCTTCCTGACGGAACCACGGAATTTGTAAACTCCTACCTCACTGAGAGATTGGGTTACACTATTGAAGATGTTGTGAGTGATAAAAGATTCTGGTTGGAAAAGATCAGCGCCACAGGCTCAAAGGCATATAAAACCATATATAATTCCTGCTTTATAAAGGGCGAAGAGTGTCGTATCGAGAGATTGCTGCGGGACAAAGATGGGCGTACTTTGTCCTTTATTGAACACGCGATACCTGCCAAGGATGAGGACGGCAAGACAAAATGGATCGACGGAATTATGCTGGATATCACTGAACTAAAGAGGTTGCAGGAAAGGGCGCTCCGCAGTGAAGAGATCAAGATACTTGGGGAGATATCTGCTCGTATGGCTCATGAGATCAGAAATCCTCTGGTCACAGTCGGCGGATTTGCTCGCAGGCTTCGCGACTCACTCCCGGAAGATGATTCCCGTCATAAGTTAGCCCATATTATTGTGAATGAAGTGGCCAGGTTGGAAGATTTTTTAAAGATTCTCATCTCCTCCATAAAGCCCTTTGACCTCTCCCTGACGGAGGTGGATATTAACCTCCTCTTGGACTTATGGATCATGAAACATGACATGTTCCTAAAATCCAAAGGGATAAAGGTCATGAAAGAGGTAATCCCGGATATTTCCAAGGTTCAAGCGGATGAGGAAAGGATAAACCAGGCATTTGACAGTCTTTTAAAACATGCCGTTATTTCCATGCCGGAAGGGGAACAGCTTTTCATATCCGTCATTCAGATAGGCGATCGACTTACGGTCACTTTCAAGCATAAGGTCAACCGTCTCTCAAAAGACGATCTAGAAAAATTCTTCTTTCCCCATATCAATGATAAGACGGAGAGGGCAATTCTGGATCTACCCCTTTCCAAGATCATAATTCACAGACATAGGGGAAAGATAGACCTTATAAGTGAGGGCGATAATATTCTGGTTATGATGATTGAATTCCCAATCGAGCCTGCCGCAGACAGCGTGATTTGATATCTCAGGCAACTTCCAACTGCATGGATCGAGACTCTATCGGAGGTAGGTTCTCTTTATCCTGAACCGCAACCTTATGAAATGAGAGATACTCTTCGCAATCATCTTTCTCGCTGCATTTTTTCTGGCAGATACGAACATCCATGCGAGGGTTGTTTCTTTTTTTATAACAGACGACATAAAATGACATCTTCTACTCCGTAATTTACAATATTAATATTATTTAATTTTATCTAATTTATATAATTTTATACTGCAAAGTTATTAACTTTTCAATAATTATTTTGTATTTATACATTTTTATAGTATAAAGATATTAACATGTCAATAATTATTTTGTACAATGATTTACACACTATCATTGTATTCAATGATAACTTGATCTCTGATAACAGAGAGGTGTATTAAAGGACGATGTCTTTAGACATTTGACAGTTGTCTTTCAAAAATCATAAATGATCAATAGATCATTAAACAACTTATTCCATACTTCTCCCATTTGCTTACTGAGGTTATTTTCTATGATAAGGTTTTTATGCCTGAACGCCTTTATCGCTTTACACACGATTATTATGTGTCTCTGGGGTTTGTTGCTTGCCATATTTGACAGGAATGGCAAATTGATACGCCTAAATGTCGCAGTGCCATGGGCAAAAATGATCCTTTGGGTATGCGGGGTTAAGGTCAAAGTGAAGGGCCTTGAAAATGTTGATTCCAATTCACCGCGCATCTATTTATCAAACCATCAGAGCTACTTCGATATCTTTACCCTGCTTGCCGGTCTGCCCATGGATTTTAAATTTCTCCTGAAACATGAATTGATGAAGATACCGTTCCTGGGTTCCACCATGAAGCGGGCGCGTTATATAAGTATTGATCGAGGAGATCGCAGAAAAGCATTAAAAAGCATGAATGAGGCAGCAGAAAAGATTAAAAACGGGGATTCGGTGCTCATCTTTCCCGAGGGTACCCGGAGCACGGATGGCCACGTTCAACCATTTAAAAAGGGAGGTTTCCATCTGGCCCTTAAATCCGGCTGTGATATCGTACCGGTTTCGATAATCGGCAGTCGCGATATTGTTCCCAAGGGAAGCCTAAGGATAAACAGGGGGACTATAACCATGATTATAGGCAGACCCGTTCCGGTCAAAGATTTATTAAAAAGAGATATGGATGGTTTGATAGAGCAGACAAGAAAGGCCGTCATCAATCAGATGACTGATCAAGACAGGACAGTATACTGATGCCAAGGATTTCATATTTCAAATTAATATTGTATTGTTTCGGGTTGGTGATTTGCACAACCCTGACCCTCACGATGAAGGAGAAATGCCATGGATATATCATGCCTGCCGAACAGCTTGTTGATTATATGGCTGCTAACTTCTCGAAATTCAAGACACTGGTCATAACCCAGGCAACCCAGCAGATAGATCAAAGATATGAAGAGACTGAAAAAGTTTTCAAAGAACAAATATTGATGAAATCACCTGACCTTTTTTACTCCAGAGTACTTGATCAGAACGGAGACAGGGCTACGCCTCCTGATATCACCTATCGCCAGCTATTAGTTGCCAATAAAAAACAGAGGCTCGAACAGCTCTTATCCATGCTCGGGATCGATCTTCAGTCAGTTGCTTTTACTCGCATCGATGGGATCATTGCTTACCGGATAGGTGACAAACTACCTGACAGCCCAAAGATACTCATTGAAAAGGAAAGATTTCTTCCTCTCCTTCTTGTATACAGAGAATCAGGGAACCCCGAGGGAGATACCATCACTGTTCGGTTCAGGGGCTACAGGAAACTAGATAAGGGATTCTATCCATATGAGATCAGCTATTCTGTTGGAGATAAGATCAGAGAGATTTACACTATCCAGACCTTGCAGGCTAACGTGCCGGTCAACTCCTCTCTTCTCCATCCTTTCGAGATAAGTTCCTATCCACAGGATCAGGCCTCTGAGAATGTGCAAAGCGAGATTGAAGAAGAACGTCTCAGGCGGATTATCAAGACATTTCAGGAAAAATATTAATAATTTCATTTTCAGACTCACGGGCCTATTTCATTGACTCCCAAAGACAGATACTCCCTTAGAATAGCCGTAACACTCCCTGTAAGAGATACATTTTCTTACACGGTTCCCGATCATCTTGTTTCCAGGGCGGATATCGGTTGCAGGGCCTTGGTACCATTCCGGAACCGCAAAGTTATAGGCTATATTCTTGAAAAAGAAGTCACTCAAAATGACAATGAACTCAAAGACATTCTGGATATCCTGGATCCTGAACCCCTGTTTCATCATGGTATAGTTCCTCTTTTTCAATGGATGGCCGATTACTATCTTCATCCCCTAGGACGCCTCATTCAGTCCGCATTGCCTGGCGGTCTGAATGTGACTCCTTTCAAGACAGGGCAGCTTACCGATAAAGGACAAAGAGCTTTGAACGCTTTGTCTGTCTCTTCCGATGAAAAAAGACTTCTTTCATGGATAAAAGAGAATCAGGGCAAACGTATCCCCCTCCCTCTCCACACTGTCTACATGTTACAGAAGAAGGGGTGGGTGATCCTGGAAAGCCGAACAACAAAGAGACGTATAGGTCCCCTGAAAAGAAAGTTTGTGAGGGTCAAAGAGGGGATAGACCTTAACTCAATCCTCAGGAAAGGGACAGGTTTATTCAGGGCAAAAAACGAGGCCGAATTCTTAAAGACCCTGTCTAATTCAATTGGTATCTCTCTGAAGGAGCTGTCTTCAGATTTTTCCAATAGGCCATACCTGGTAAATAAATGGATAAAGGCCGGAGTGATCGAGAGTTACGAGGCAACAGTTTTCAGGGATCCGGCAGGGAAGATCCTGGCCCCATCCGTCCCCCCTCCTCATCTCTTTAATCAGCAAAATGAGGCCCTAAATGTCATTCGGAAACATCTCGATAAAGGGATATTCTCCACATGCCTTCTGCACGGAGTAACAGGCAGCGGCAAGACCGAGGTCTATCACCGGGCCATTAAACATGCAATTGGGCTTGGTAAACAGGCAATATTAATGGTGCCTGAGATTGCCCTTGCCGTCTACATGGAAGGGATATTCAGATCACGGCTTGATAAGAGGGTAGCGATATTTCACAGCGGGCTTTCTCAGGGAGAAAGATACGACGAGTGGATGCGGATGTACAGGGGAGAAGCGGATCTTGTCATTGGCGCTCGATCAGCTCTTTTCTCCCCTTTTCCCAGGCTGGGCCTGATTATCATAGATGAGGAATATGATTTCTCTTATAAACAGGAAAAGGGTCCTCATTACCATGCCAGGGACGCTGCCGTTGTCAGGGGAAGGATAGAGCAGGCCCTGGTCATTCTCGGCGCGGGCACTCCCTCGGTCCAGTCCTTCCATAATACCGCTACGGGGAGATATCATCTACTCTCCATGCCGGATCGAATCGAAAATAGGCCTTTGCCGGATATGGAGATAGTGGATATAAAGACTCTCCCTGATAATACCAAAAAGGACACGATACTCAGCCCCACATTAAAGGATGCCCTTAAACAGAACCTGGAAGAAGGGAAACAGGCCATCATGTTCCTGAACAGACGGGGTTTCGGCCGGGTCTATCTATGTCGCTCCTGTGGCGAGTCAGTCAGATGCCCCAATTGTGACCTGACATTGACCTACCATCTTAAGGAAAACAACCTCATGTGCCACTACTGCGGGTTCTTTTCTCGACCTCAAGACAGATGCTCTTCCTGCGGACATAAAGGCATGAAGGCCTATGGGTTCGGAACAGAGAAACTGGAGCAGGAACTGGGAGAGATCTTTCCTGGGGCGCGTATAGCCAGAATGGATAGGGACAGCACCCGGCGCAAGGGACAGACCTTCAATATATTAAAGCAGTTCAATGATCAAGAGACAGATATACTCGTAGGGACCCAGATGATTACAAAAGGATATGATTTTCCCAATGTGACGCTGGTAGGTGTTATTGCCGCTGATCTCTCCCTCGGCTTTCCGGATTTCAGGGCAGGTGAGCGGACATTTCAGATCCTCTCCCAGGTGGCGGGCAGAGCCGGGCGCGGAGAACATAAAGGCAGGGTGATTGTCCAGACCTTTAATCCTGAACACTATGCCATAACAACTGCCAGGGACCATGAGTATAAAACCTTTTATCTAAAGGAGAAAGAATTACGAGAGCAATTAGGGTACCCCCCTTTCTCCTACCTGGCGTGCCTTAGATTCCAGGGGAATGACCGGAAAATCACGGCTGCAATGGCGCAGCAGATCGGAAAGGAGATAAAAGGAATCCTTGAAAAATGGCCAATAAAAGGGAAAAAGATTCAGGTCCTAGGTCCCGCAGAGGCCCCCCTGGCCAAACTAAAGGGCAAATATCGCTTGCAGATACTTATTAAGAGTAAAGGAGCGGAGCTTCTTCACTACTACCTGAGAGAGGTGGAAACGCTTTCCGGAAAGATGCTTAGAAAAAGCGGCGTAAGTATGGTCATGGATGTGGACCCTTACCAGATGCTCTGATCGGGAGAAAAGAATCCCGGTCCAATTTAACAGGGGGAGTACAAGATAAAATAAAGGCACCTGTTATTCAACAGATGCCGATTCTTGGTGAGCTATTAAGGACCTGACACGACATCGAATTTAGCTTCCTGGTCTCCTGTAAAAGGATTCTCCTCGATGGCGTTGACCTTGATTTTGTACTTCTCGCCCTCTTCCGCGTCAGGTATATACACAACGACACCATCACCGATCTTTCCTACACCATTCGCGCCGATCCACTGGTTTTCCATCTCTTCAGTGATATTAACATCATAGACCTTTCCAAGTTCAATACCAAATAACGTCTCCGCGCAAACCATGGCTGTGCCAGCAAAAACCAAAGACAATACTAGTAAAACAGCGACTAAATACTTCATAACTTTCCCTCCTTCTTTTGGATTATAATAAAGGTTCTAATAACAACTATACATATAATAGTACATAGAGATTCTTAAAAGTCAAGATAAAAAGTCAAGTAAACCCTAATGTTGCAAAAGTCGAGGATGCCGCTCTCTAGATCCCGTCTTGCAAAGTGGGGAGATCCCCCGGAACGGGATTTCGTTTAACTCAACAAGGCGTCAAGGGTGAAGCCGTTTCAGGGTAAAGATCATTTGCTTCTTATAAGGGCGGCAGACAGATATCCGACAACCCTGCTCTTATCACCCGTCACATCTCCCGAGTTGGCATAGTTAAGAATCTCCACTCGGTCGACACCCACCGCCTTTGCCGCTAACATAACCGTGATCACAGGACCACCACCGCAGGCCTCGCATGTACCCAGGGAGAGGGAACCTGCCAGGCCCTCCGGGTCAAGCTTCTTGACATGTCCTATAAATTCCGTATCCAGCTCCCTGGCACGGTCATAGTTGTGAAAATGAGAGAGGTCAGTGCTTGCGAGAATCAAGGTCTTTTCCATATCGGACATTACTTTTACCAAACCCTCGGCTAATTCCGAGCATGTCCTGAAATCCTGCTCCCCCATTACAATGGGAACGATCATAAAATCATCAAGCACTGTCTGGAGAAAGGGAATCTGTATCTCCAGCGAATGCTCTTTGGCATGGGCCATTGGGACGTACCTGATCTTATCACTCGTATCTATTATCTTCCTGGCAAGGACCTGGTCTACTGGAACAACCCCTAATGGGGTCCTGTAACCGGATTGCAGGTTTACTGATGCGCCTCTGAATCCTACCCTGTGACTGGGGCCGATCAAAATAACACGCTTAATATCCATTGTTTTAAGGAGCCCATAGGCATATGCCGCAACCTTGCCGGAATAGATATGTCCGGCATGGGGCACAATAACCGCCTTGAGGTCTCCCGGGAGTGATCCTGCCTCTGCCTTGGACAAATAATTCTTGATAGACCTGATCAGGGCATCCCGATTTCCCGGATACCATGTGCCCGCGAGGATCGGATCACGAACATTCCCGCCCTTTTGTTCCTCTCCGACTGCCTTAGACCTATAGCCGGCAAGGAGTAGAAACAGTAATGGAAGAATGAGTAGGGATAAACAGAGTCTATGATTCATCACATAACCTCACAATGATTTAAAACCTTAATCAAACAAAGAATCCAGGTCTATCGAAAATCCCTGCTATACTAGGGGAAGGACCCGGCTTTATTTGCACTCAAAAAGGGAGCATCAACCATAGGAGGCGATGGCTGTCTCTTTAGAAATTCCACGAGGCCCCATTGTGGTTAAATATTTGGGGTTTATACCTCTGAACTATTAGGAATCTTCTTCCTGATTTTGCAAACCCCCAAATGTTTAAACACCACCTTAAAAGGTAGTTGATATCGTCTTGAAGAGATGGCCATCGACAGATCCAAGCGCCCTATCCCGGCAGAGCCCACTGACTCTGCCCTCCCGCCAAGGCTGTAGATTTTCTAAATCCAAATAAAAACTCGATTAGGAGTTGGGTGTTAAGTTTGTCTATTAATAAATATTATGGTATCAGTTGCAGGGACGCCAACGTTCTTGTAATAAAGGCTTAAAACTCTGAATGTGATTCATTTTATTGATTTGCAATGTAGCGTTTTTGCTCAATCAGTATTACATTATATGATAATGGATAAAATAAGAAAACATTTTTTATTATTTCCTTGAAGAACCACGTTTCAGAACAAAGGTCCTTAGGTCCTGATAAAGATCTTGCATAAAACATGGAAATACCATTTTTCTTTTTCAAACAGCCAATGCCGAAAGGAGATCAATGAATTCAAATCTCAGGTCAAGCACCAAACTCTTTTTATCCCTGATGATCACTCTCCTGTATTTTGGGTGTAATGGTGACGTAAAAGCCGGGCAGACGGCCCCGGATTTCATCCTCAATGATCTCTATGGAAATCCTGTTTCCCTCAACCAATACAAGGGGAATACCGTTCTGCTGGATTTCTGGGCCACATGGTGCCCTCCTTGCCGCAAATCTATCCCGGAATTGGTGGGGCTACAAAAGAGATACAGGGATCAGGGCTTGGTTATTCTTGGGATCTCAATGGATAATCTTCAACAGTACAACAATAAGTCCCTTTTGGCATTCAAGATAAAATCCGGAATCAATTACACAATTCTCCGATCTAATGATAAAGTGCTTTATGATTATTTCGGTAATCAAAGAATATCTATACCCACCCTTTTTGTCGTCGACAGGGAAGGCAAGATTGTAGATAAACATGTCGGCTTTATGCCAGGAGCAGTTGGAAAAGCGCTGAAAAAGCTGTTTTAATGACTGACATCTTATCATGATAATCGATTTTCATACCCATATTTTTCCTTCATTTTTCAGGAACGACAGAGGCATCTTTTTTCCTGAAGAGCCGGCCTTTGAACTCCTTTACCAACCCTCCGGCTCACGATTGGCCGGCAGAAAAGAGATCGTTGAGGACATGGATAAGGAAGGTGTACATAAATCGGTGATATTCGGCTTCCCATGGAAAAAGACGGATAATTTCCGCAGGCATAATGACTACATCATCGAATCGGTCCGGCAACATCCGGACAGGTTGATCGGTTTCTGCTGTTTTGACCCCCTGTCCCGGCATGCGGCCTTGGAAGCGGAGAGGTGTCTGGAGTCCGGTCTCTCAGGTATCGGGGAGATTGCTATCTATGATTCGGGATTTTCATCCGAAATTATCGCGGCACTGAAGGATGTCATGGATGTGTGCTCCAGGTACGATGTCCCTATCCTGCTTCATACAAATGAGCCTGTGGGACATAAATATCCGGGAAAACAGCCCATGCTTCTCAATCAGCTTTATGACCTGCTAAAGAGATATCCTTCCAACCGGATTGTCCTGGCGCACTGGGGTGGGGGACTCCTCTTCTACTCCCTGATGAAGAAGGAGGTTCAGCAAGCGCTTGCGAACGTCTGGTTTGACACTGCCGCATCACCCTACCTTTACGTCCCGGAGATATACAGGGTGGCAGGAGAGATCGTCGGGCCTGAAAAGATCCTCTTTGGTTCGGATTATCCCCTGTTGAAACCATCAAGGTATTTCAAAGAGATGGAATCCAGCGGCCTGCCATCCCGGTCCATGGAGATGATTAGCGGCGAGAACGCCGCCCGTTTACTCAGGCTGACATCTTAGAATCTTGATCCTGAAAAGAATCTCAGTGTTTACTCAGTACTGATCAAATTGGTTTTGCCCTTCCAAGAGATCCCCGAGTACCTTCCTGTGCAGGTATATTTTTCAAAAGGCTAAACTATTACGAAACGAGCTGAATAGTGATAAAGAATAAAGGAGGAAATAATGGAAAAACCGATAGAAAATTACTGGAAACTGCGTCTGGGGCAGGTTAAAGACACACTGGAAAAGAACAACTTTGAGGTCTTCCTAGCGGATAATACAGGTCATGCGAAAAAGATCGTACTTGAGGAGATTCTCCCAAAGGTCAAACCGCAGAGCATCTCATGGGGAGGGTCAATGACATTTGTCGCCACCGGTCTCTACGACATACTGAAGACCAGCTCGGACATGGAGGTTATAGACACATTCGCCAAAGATGTCCCTGACCAAGAGAAAGTGGAACAACGCAGGCAAGCGCTGCTCACGGATCTGTATATAACCGGGACCAATGCGCTGACGGAAAACGGACAGCTTGTAAACCTTGACATGTTCGGCAATCGTGTCGCGGCCATCACTTTCGGCCCCCGTTTCGTGATTATCCTTGTTGGCCGGAATAAAATCGTCCCTGACCTGGAAGAGGCCATGTTCCGGATAATGAACTACGCTGCCCCGGCCAATGCCATGCGTCTTGACAAGAAAACACCCTGCAGCAAGACATCTTCCTGCACGGATTGCAATACTCCTGATCGTATCTGTAATACGTGGACAATTATGGAAAAGTCTCTTCCCAAAGGGCGCGTCAAGGTTGTCTTGATAAACCAGGACCTGGGCCTGTAATTATTACGAAAAAGGAGTATAGCTTTACCCTAACTCTTATTTGACATGATCAAAGGGGTGTGTCTACTAAAGGAGGTAATGGCTGTCTTTTTAAGGCGATATCTTTTTAAAATTACACTGACCTTTTCAGTGGTCAAATATTTGGGATTTATGCCTCTGAATCCCTTGGAATCTGAAACTGACTTGGCAAAGCCCAAATATTTGACCACTTCCTCAGAAGGTAGTAGATGTCGCCTTAAAAAGACAGCTATTACCGGGTCAAATTGCCCTTTTATGGTTGAGCAATTTTCTCTGAATTTCCGCCAAGTTGGCGAGATAAGAGCGTAATTTTTCAAGGTTAAAGAAAGTCAAAATAATATGTCTTTTTTCTTCTGAAAAATATCATGGAGAAAGGAATACCCCTTTTCCAAAGCGTTCGGACAAAGCCAAAGACAGCGCTTCCACATTCTTCCGGTCGGAGCATTCAACCATCAGTTCGCCCCCTTCCCCAACCTTCAGAAGGCCATGCTGCTCTATAGTCTCTGCCACATCCGATGGTTCCACCGTCCACCAACCACGAGCACGCATAAGCAGCTCTCTGCCCTTTAATTTTCTGGGCGTAACCAGGTCAATGGTGCGAAACCATGCATCCCACCCTATCTCAGCCGGGGCACGAAGAACCGGGCTCACAGGATCATGATAGATGCGGCATCGACCAAACAGACGCAACTTAATCACCATTCAACCTCCTCTATGACCTTTTTGATCCATTTATCACCGGGCAATATATCTGGCGGTATTTTTTCATTGTCTTTTCCCATGGCATGAGCCAAACAGTGGATATAAATAACCTCAGCAGCATCCTCTCCCATTTTCATGCCGTTTCCTGCGGCCCTGGCCCAGGACTGTTCAAAGCAACTCAGCGCGCTCTTACGCCAGCTCTTAAGCCTTGCATCAAAAAACGAGACATTCAAGCGTTTCAAAAATTCCTGTTGTGCAGTCTCCATGCGCCCGAATACCTGTCTCATCATCCGCACGGATGGGTCCTGCCCCCATTCATCATCAACCACAATAAACCTCCCCAATAATCCATTTCAAAAAAGATAAGTGTCAGTTTTTACCAAAACCAACATACGACGTCAAAACAAAAGGGCTGATCAGGTGAACTTCCTGCAATGAATGGGGGTCAAATCTTTAAACTTGACAAACGGTATTGATTAGCATAAATTAGCTATATGTCTAGACCCCTAAGAATTCAATATCCTGGAGCTTATTACCACATCACATGCAGAGGGAATGAACGAAAAAAGATATTCTTTGATGAAAAGGATCAGAAGGCCTTTCTTGAAAAACTTACCATCTCATTGAATATCTATAACGTTTCCCTTCTTGCTTATGTCTGCATGACCAACCATATCTTATGTTGAGCTCAACATAAAATTTGTTATGTGAAGTTCTGGATTATGTGAAGTTTGTTTCCTGCCTGCGATGAAACTCCTCACCATTCCCGTCATTTTTTCTCAATTTCTAATTTTCCACTGATATTACTACACATA
>JAFDAM010000080.1 GCA_019313825.1 Deltaproteobacteria bacterium | reverse complement strand
CATGGATTGGATCAGTTCTCTGACCGAACTAAAAATACCTTGGATGAATAATCGGTTTCTTCAATACGACTTTGAATAAAATAGTATTTATTAGTTCCTGTGATAATCCCTGTTCAAGGCATAAAACAATAAAGATGACACCTATAACCACATCGGCAGTGGTGGGGAATCCTATCCTGTCCTGTATGTCATGATAATAAACAGCTATATAGCACGTTGCAGCAATGGAAAGAATGACGAATAACAGAGTCAACGGCCAGAATTTTTTGTTATTTTCAATCTGTGACAAAAAGAGAATAACCAGGGCAAAGAATAGGTGGATATTCTTATGTTCATCCGGTTCCACAAAGAGATAAAATATACTGGCAATATGATAGGCGACCATGCAAAATGCGAGTATGGTGACAATGACATTCAATCGCGGCAATAATTTGAGTCTTCCCATGATGACTTCCATCCTTAAAGGATACTGTGAAGAGCAACTAACAACTCGCGTGTCTTTTATGCCACTTCCGTCTTGGATATCAGGATGTCCATCCTGCCTCTTTGGCTGAAACAGACCCAAGGGCCAGGGTCCCTAACAGACGCATTAGGCCTAACGGTGAGGGAGAGAATTATATTATATGTCTTTCTTTAAATGTCAACCCAAAAATGACCCCCTGATCCACCATCAATGCATCATCTGTCCCGCTCCTGGCTGGATTGCCTTCGATGGCTCCTCCCTGCGGCGTATGTGTAAAACCGCATAGGGCCCGCCACAATGACGGCGGGTAAACATAGAGCATGGAGCATAGAGTAAGACATAAAGACGCTATGCGCTTTGCGCGACTGAAAGGAGCTGACGCCTCAGTCGTCGCTCCCCCCGCACAAGTCAGCGGGATCTTCGATAGGCGCCCCCGCTCATAGTCCGGGATCTTCGACTTGCATCTAACACCTTGCTGGTGCCCAGGGACAGACCAAAATCCTTTGTCTGCATTGATGATATGGAAGTCGGATCTTGCGAGCGTAAATGCGACTGTCCGTGTGGAAAAGGGTTGCTTTTAGGCACACAAGGACAATATCGATGAATGGTTTAAGATGTTTATTTACTGTACTGCACAGGATGCTCCGGAGGGGATAGAATAAGGGTTGTCGTATTAATAACCATGGAGCTATTGATTACGTGTTGTAATGAGTATTTTTAATCAATGGATATTGAATGTATCAAAGATTATAAACCTGAAGAACAGTTGGACAGATTTAATAGAGACTGTTATTTTACTAAAATATTATAGATCAGTTCATGTTTCAATAACCCGTCTATTTTATCATACCTGTCTGTCTGCGGTATTCTTTCTCCATCTTTTTAAGGTTTTCACCAAATTCCGTAGTGTGTTTTCTCATAGCCTCTGCCGCTATATCAGCCTTACCGGATAAGACTGCCTCAACAATGGGTCGATGCATTCCAGAAGGGTGTATTACATCATTGTCGGGCCTGACCGTTAGGATAATTTTTGAACTCAGCTTGACCAGGGAATTGACCATGACTTCAAAAAACCGGTTCCCGCATATTTTTGCCAGTGTGTAATGGACTTTTGTGCCCTTGGCGTTTTCTTCTTCAAGATTAGCCCCTTTTGGGGCTTCATTTTCAAAGGCCTTCACCAGCAACTCTGATGATTCTTTTGTAATGTTTAGGGCCGCCAGTCTGGCTACCTCAGATTCAATAAAAATGCGGACCTGGAGGAGTTCAGGGATGGATATTTTACCGGCTAAGAAAAAATCGAGAAAGGAGTTCTCCAAACGTTCAAAAGTTAAATCAGTCACATATACTCCACCGGCAGCCCCCTGGCGTATCGCCACAAAGCCGAAATTCTCTAAGCCTATAATAGCTTCCCTTATGGCTACACGGCTCACCAGAAACTGTCCGGCAAGGTCCCTTTCTGAGGGCAGTTTATCCCCTGACCGGAAATGACCGAGAAGAATAGCCTCTTTTAGTTTCTCAAAAACTTCCGCTGAGATTCTTGGCTGTTTAATGGGTTTGAAATTTTGCATATTTCTCCTTTTTGGTAATAATTTTATTAAATTATACTAAAAAGCTTCTCCTGTCAAAAAAATTAAATTTTATCTTGACATAAAGTTTATTCTGGCTAAATATTATACCAAAAAATACACGGTTTTCCCGGATTTCATTTCAAACGATCCCATAAAATACATATTTTTAAATGGAAATAACGTTCCATGCTGTGGGTAAGGAGTGTTGTTTATGGGAATAGATGGGTTCAATGAATATAAGAAAGAGGATGCAGAGAAGTACATAAAGTACGGATGGTGGTGTGGAATGACTTGGGGGGATATGTTTGACAAGGCCACCGATCTTTACCCCAATAAGGAAGCCTTGGTCGATGATACCGGAAGGTTTACTTATGCTCTTCTACGGGAAAATGTAGACAGGCTTGCCATAGGTTTGATGAAGCTTGGTATTAAGAAGAAGGATTTCGTCTTATTGCAGCTTCCTAACTGGCATGAGTTCATCTATGCATATTTTGCTTTACACAAAATCGGGGCCATTCTCGTCTTATTGGTTCCAAAACACGCCTATTCCGAGATACGCTATCTGTGTGGATTGACAAGGCCTACAGCATGGATCGTGCCGGAGAGATACGGGAAAACAGACTATTTGCCGCTCATAGAAAGTATTCGAAAAGAAAACCCCCAATTGCAGTTTATTGTCTCAGCGCGTGCTGAGGGTAGTGATCGCTTTGTAAGCCTCGAAAGATTGATAGGTGAGTCCGAGTTGAGTCAGGAAAACCTGAAAGGGCTTGCCGATAGGAGGCCTGATCCCATGGAGATTGGTCAGATCATGCCCACAGGCGGGACTACAGGGGTGCCCAAAGCGGCACCCCGGACACATAACGATTATATAGCCAATGTGGAATACCATGCAAGGGCATGGGAGATAACCAGCGAAGACACCCTGCTGACTGTAACCCCAGTATCCCATGGTCAGGGCATACAGGCCGGATTGGGAGGGAGTTTTATATCTTATGCCAAGTATGTTTTGACAGCGTCCACAAATCCGGAAGACATATGCAGGATCATTGAGAAGGAGAAGGTTACCGCCTTCCCTACGGTTCCGGCCGTCATCAATCGACTGGTGAACTTTGACGGGCTGAAAAGTTATGACCTAAGTTCCTTGAAAAAATTATATGGCGGTGGTGCCCCGAGCACACCGGAGTTGGTCAGAAGTGTATATGAGAAAATCGGTTGTAAATACGTTAATGCATTCGGTTCGGTTGAAGGTTTTTCCGCCATGACGAGGCTGGACGATAATATTGATACCATCTGTAACACCATAGGAAAGAAGGACTGCCCTTATACCCATTTCAAGATCATAGACCGTGACGGCAAGGAACTCCCTCCCAACACATCCGGGGAGATGGTAACCAAGGGACCGACCATATTTACAGGCTATTTCAAGTCACCTGATGTAAATAAAGACGCTTTTACCCATGACGGTTATTTCAGAACCGGCGATCTGGCGAAGGTAGATGAGAATGGATATATCAAGATCACGGGCAGAATCAAGGACATTATTCTGCGGGGTGGCGAGAGTATCAGCGCCACTGAAATTGAAGTACTGATTATCGCCCATCCTGATATCAATGATGTGGCTGTGGTGGGCATGCCGGATAAAGACCTTGGGGAAAGGATCTGTGCTTATATTCGGGTAGCTTCAGGATCAAAGGTAAAGGCTGAAGAAATCATTTCCTTTCTGAAAAATCAAGGGGCATCACTGCTACAACTGCCGGAGAGGATAGAATTCATTGACGCTATTCCTTTAACCAAGGTGGGCAAGACGGATAAGAAGGCCCTGCGAGAGGATATCAAGAAACGTTTAGGTTTTTAATATTGTAGCGCCGTAAAGCTTTCTGGGAAAAACATATACGAATATAAATTTCTTATTATTGAAGACTTTTTCGGAGGAATATGATGCCACTTGAAGGCTTTACCCCTTATAATGAAGAAGATGCTGAAACATACAACTGGTTTCGGTGGTGGCCGGGATTGACTTTCGGCGATACCCTGGACAGGGCATCTGATGTTCATCCTCATAGAGAGGCTTTTGTCGACGGGCAGAGTCGCCTGACCTATGCACAGGCAAGAGAAAAAGTCGACAAACTGGCAATCAGTCTGATGGGGCTCGGTATCAGGCCCCTTGACAGGGTCCTTGTTCAGCTTCCTAACTGGAACGAGTTTGTCATTGCCTTTTTCGCCTTTCAAAAGATAGGGGCCATTACAGTTCTTCTCATAGACAGGTATCGACAATATGAAATAAATCACCTTGTTAAGCTGACCGGCGCCACTGCCTGGGTGGTCCCCGAGAGGTATAAAAAAACGGATTACCTGCCCATAATCAACGATGTCCTAAAAGAGAATCCCAAGATGGAGCATGTGATACTTGTCAGGGGCGGGGCGCATGAGGCATTTCTTAATATTGAGAGATTGATAGAGGATGCCCGATTAACAGAAGAGAATATTAAAAAGATTGCCCAAAGAAGACCTGATCCCATGCAAGTCGCACATATGGGGCCTACCGGAGGAACAACAGGGCTCCCGAAAGTCGTACCCCGTAGCCACAATTGCTTTGTGTGCAGCAATACCGATGCCGCTTGGGCCTGGGATATGAACAGCGGGGATATCTCATTGATCGCAGGGCCAATAGGTCACGATCTGACATTCACCAAAGGTTTGTGCGGCAGTATCATCACGTTCGGTAAGGTCGTTTTTCTTGATTCAACGGATGCCAGAGACATATGCAGGGTTATAGAGCAGGAAAAGATCACGGCAACGGCCTGGGTGCCGACCCTGTGCAAACGGCTGGTTAACTTTGAAGACCTGGATCATTACGACCTGAGTTCTTTTAAAAAGATGCATTGCGCGGGCGGCGCCAGCATGCCCGACCTGATTAAATCTGTCCCGGAAAAGCTCGGATGTATTTTTTTTAACGGCTATGGCGGAACAGAGGGCCAGACCACATTGACCCGGGCTGATGATGACCTTGATACGGTACTCAGCACGGTAGGAAGGCCCACATGTCCTTACGATACTTACAAGGTGGTTGACAGGGACGGGAATATGCTTCCCCAAAATGCTTCGGGAGAGCTGCTTATCAAGGGGCCCTGTGTCTTTACGGGATATTATAAAGCGCCTGAAGAGAACGCCAAGGCCTTTGACAAGGATGGTTTTTTCAAGACCGGGGACGTTGCCAGGATCGATGAAAAGGGAAATATCACATTGACGGGCAGAATCAAGGAGATGATTAACCGGGGCGGCGAAAGTATCAGTTCCGTTGAAATAGAAAGACTCATAAGCAGCCATCCAGGTGTCGAGATTGTGGCCGTCGTGCCCATGCCCGATCCTGATATGGGGGAACGGGTTTGCGCTTATGTCCAGCAAAAACCCGGAGCTAATCTGGACTTCGGGAAGGTCATCTCCTTTTTAAAAGACCGGAAGGCTTCGGTCCTTCAGCTTCCGGAACGAATAGAATTCATCGATTCAATGCACTTCACAAAGGCCGAAAAGGTGGATAAGATGGCCCTCAGGGAAGATATCACGGACAAACTTAAGGCAGGAAAATAATAATCACGGCGCTATATGTAACAAGATGTTGTTATTACCCGGATTATGAATAAGGGTCCTCTTAAAAAACATAACATGGCAGATTACACACCAACAAACATTTCAGCAGCAGACACGATATTATACAATGGGAATATAATGACTGTTGATGCAAAATTCAAAATTGCCCAAGCTGTTGCAATACGTGACGGAAAATTTATTGCTGTTGGTAGAGATGAAGATATAAAGGCTTATGCGGGTAAAAAGACAGCAATAATTGACTTAACGAAAAGGCCTGTAACTCCCGGAATAATCGATTCCCACACCCACCCCGTGGGGGTTGGCAGAAATCTCCTTGCAGATGTGCAGATCTCCGATGTGACCTGCCTTAAAGATATCTTCGATCGCTTGGCTAACGCGCAGGCAACAGCTACTTCTGGGAAGTGGCTCACTACTACTGCAAGTTGGTACGTTGGTCAAGTGGAAAGACGGCCAAAGCTGGATGAACTGGATGCGGTTACCCCTAAAAATCCTCTCTGGCTACCCTTAGGGGCTTACGAAGGATTCATGAACTCCGTTGGCATAAAGCTGGCCGGCATCAACAAGGACACTCCAAACCCTCCCGGAGGAATTGTCTACAAGGACGAAAAAACAGGAGAGCCTACTGGGCATCTCCGTGGAACTGCCATGAAGCCGATAAAAGATCTCCTCCCCCCCATAGAACCGCCATCGGGTCTCAGAAAAGCTGTTCAATACTATAATTCCATCGGCGTGACGGCTGTCTGTAGTGAAGGTCTTGATTATTATTTTCATAGAGCTCTCGAGGCCTATCAGCTGCTAAAATACTCAGGCGAGTTAAACATAAGATGCGTTCTGACATTAGGTATCAGTGAAGGAATGAGTAAAGAAGAGATATTCGGTATGACGCGTGCCCTATCATGCTCAGGCCTGCCCAGAGGGGGACTTGGTGATAATCTCTTGAAGGTGATTGGTTTGAAGACCGTTGACGAAAACACTGCCACTGGCGAACCCTTGTGGCCGAGAGAATTATTGAGGGATGTCTTGCTTGAGGCGGCCAAGAATAAGGTGAGTGTGAGAATACATGCCGTTTGCGCCGGCGTCGGTGATATTTTGGATCTTTACCGGGAGGTAAACCGGCAACACCCCATAACTGATCTCAGATGGGCAGTCGTCCATATGCATATGCAAACGCCGGAGTTCATCAAGACCGCCAAGGAACTTGGGCTGGTTATCCAACATGATCTTGGGTTTGCCTTTATTGGTGTTGGGCCCAAAACATGGTACGGAGAAATTCATGGCGCCCCAAAACACCCGGGCAGGCTTATTGCTCCTGTGCCCCTATACCTCAAAGAAGGAATCCCTTTTAGTCTGAATTCGGACGCAGGTGGCGCCAATAATCAGCTAAGCGTGTGGGTCTCTGCCTATGTGGCCTGCAACAGGAAAAAATGGCCGGGCTGGGGGGATGAATATGGTATCAGCAGAGAAGACGCCCTGAGGGCCGTGACCATAGGAGGCGCCTTCAGGCTGGGCATGGAAAACAAAATAGGCTCAGTTGAGGTAGGAAAACTTGCTGATCTCGCCGTTCTTTCCGAAAACCCATTAACCTGTGAACCCGAAAAAATCCGTGATATAAGGGCGGAAATGACGATTCTCAACGGCCAAATCGTATACGAGGCGAATTAATGCGCAATTTTGAAAGGAGGTGGTGAATATGTAAAGACAATCTATATTGATAAATGGGTTGAAGGTGATGGCCCAAACGCGGCAAGATAAAAAAATTGGGAAATTAGATTGAGGAGGGGTATTAAAATGGTAAAGAAAACAAGAAAAAAACTGACCATTGTAACGGCTACGGTATTTGTGCTAGTGTCACGTCAAGTAACAAGTGACGGATAAAGACGAGACAATTTAATCCGGGCGTCATTTCCTGTGAACTGCCAATTAACGGTCGAATTTTTATTATTTCGGTATTCTC
>JAFDAM010000156.1 GCA_019313825.1 Deltaproteobacteria bacterium | reverse complement strand
GAAAACCGAAATCCGAAACAAATCCGAATATCAAATGGTTCAATGTTTCAAACTTAACACTTCGGAAATACTATATTTTTGCAATTAGGACATTCGTATTTTGATCATTGTTTAATATTTCGTGCTTCGGATTTCTAATTTCTTGACCGAAAAAACAGGGTTTTCGGTCAGGCACTAATTAATGAGTTCTGTGCTTAGTGTCCGAACGAAAACTAGGATTTTTTGTTCAGATCAAGGAAGACGATCCCGCCATGGCGGGATTAACCGCAGGAATACATTGAGTATTTCGAGGATTAAAATTTGAGTCTGACACAGATATGGGCGAAAAAGACAGTTTTCGTTTAGACACTACTTAGGCAAACCGTGTGGTGAGATAAAAAAGTCAACGTGCCTGCCTGCGTATTAAGGAGAATCAAATGACCAAAGAAATCGATTGTCGGGGGCTTGCCTGTCCTGCCCCGGTATTGCAGACAAAGGAAGCAATAGAAAAGGAACATCCGACCGTCATAAAAGTGGTGGTGGACAATGAAGCCGCAACACAGAATGTCTCTCGCTTTATGGGATCCCAGGGCCTTGAAGTCTCGGTAGAGCAGGAGGGGAGCGACTTTCATGTAATCGGCAAAATAGGGGAAGGCACTGTTGCCGAAGCGCCTGTGAATGAAAAACCGGAAACCGGACAAAAAAAGATCATGGTCATGGTGGCCGATCATGGTCATGGTGGCCAATGACTGCATGGGTCATGGGGACGATGAATTAGGCGAAAAGCTCATGCTGAGTTTCCTGAAGACATTAAAGGAAATGGGAGACGAACTGTGGCGGCTGGTGTTTGTCAACAACGGCGTAAAGCTGACCATCAAGGGGTCAGAGGTCCTCCCGGTTATTCAGGAGCATGAAAAAGCCGGGATTCATATTTTAGTCTGTGGCACCTGTCTTACCCATTTTGACCTGCTGGATCAAAAACAGGTGGGAGAAACCACCAACATGCTCGATATCGTAACCGCTATGCAATTGGCGGATAAGGTCATTAATATATAGTGCTTGAACGAAAACTGTCTTTTTCGCCTCCCGCCTCGGCGGGACGTCAGACTCAAATTTTAATCCTCGAAATACCCAATCTATTACTACCACAGAATAGCATGCCCACCTGCCTAATTGAACCGGGTTTACCCCGTGCAATTCGTTTACGACAGAGCGGAGCGCATTTCTCTGGGGTTCCCTTCCAGGGTGTTCAACCGGGGTGTCCCCTGAACGTCTAAGAGGGAACCAGGTACAGAGAATGCAAGACAAACGTATTCTCGGAACAGTTGGAAGAACCCTGCTAATCGCGAAAAGAACGTAAGATGCGGCAAAGGAACAAAGCGGAAACAGATTGAAAACGCCTCCCATTACCACCCAGGTTAGTCGATGAAAAGGCGGTTTATAATAGTAAATCCCAGATTGGCTAAAAACGGATTTGATCTCTTAGTTTGTGATTAAGGTGATATCTTGGTTTCTTATCTTCGACCACATATGAAATGCTTATCACAACATTCTATCTAAACGGATTTATTTAGAAATCTTATTAGGGGGAGAAGGACGGAGTGTACCGATTTGAGAAAATCGGATAATCAATCATATATGTGAAATTCGATTCTGTAACATGCCGGTTTTTAACTGCAAAAAAGTACGTAATATGAGGCGTAAACCCCTCGAAGGTGTCTCCAATCGGTGTGCCGATTATCCTCCAAAAGTTCCCACCCAGAATCCGGCGATAGACCATATATGTTATGCTTCTTTTTGGTTGACGTCCAATCGACATCTCGCTACAGTTTCTCCTTGAAAAAGCGACTTCTTGTCATCTTCCTATCATCCTCTTATATTGACCCAACCCGGAGGGAAATTTCATGAAAAGATGCTTTTTTTCACTTCAATTTGACATGGGTAGCGGTAGGGAGGGAAATGTATGCATAAGCGCCACCTGTCAAGACGTGAGTTTCTAACAACCTGTGGAAAGAATTTATGTGTTCTTTCTGCTGCTCACGTGTTTTGTTCTCCAGAAATTATTCGGGCACAAATGCCAAAAAAGGGCCTCATTAAAACAAAACTTTCCCCTTATTTCACCACGCTGGGTGGAGGAAAAATCCAGTGTGAACTTTGTCCCAGGCGGTGTTGTCTTCCTGAGGGGGAAAGGGGTTTTTGCGGAGTTCGTGAAAACAGGGACGGTAAGTGCTACAGTTTGGTCT
>JAFDAM010000001.1 GCA_019313825.1 Deltaproteobacteria bacterium | reverse complement strand
CTTGTACACCGTGCCGTTCAGGTCAATGTTAGTACCCGTTATTCCTATATTAGCGTTCGAAACCGTTATGTTGTTCAGGTCAACCTGGTTGGCGCTTGTTACTGTAAAATTGCCTAATGCAGTATTGCCCCCAACTGCACTGCTCAGGGATACATTCCCAGTCCCTGCTGTTAATGAAAGATTCGCAGACCCTGCTACATTTCCATCAATAGTACCATTTATTGTTATATTCCCACCCCCTGAACCAGTATTCAAAGAGACTGTCGCTCCGTCAGCAAGAGCTACATTTCCTGCCGCCGAATTTCCAATGGTAAGATCTGCATTATTAAGTAAAATATTTGCACCATCAATAAAATTAATAGTTATCGAGTCTAGTTCAAGAGAATAGCTATTCCCTGCATTTCCAGTATTCCCGCTGGCATCCACTGCAGTATCTACATCAATCTGGGTATTAGCTTGTAATGTAATATCTGCAATATTCAATTCACTAACCAAATGAGCGGCTGTTATATTGGATGGCTCTGTTCCCTCACCAAAAGCAAAAATAGGATCCGCGGAACCTGCATCTAAATAACTATTGTCCGTTCCATCTGCTGAAGTGATATGCAATACATTAGGATCTAAGAGCAAAGTACCCACATTCCCATGGATAGCCGATAAATTAGTGGAGCCACGATAAATGAGAGTTTCCTTACCCGAAACTTCCGCAAAACCACCATCGCCTCTTATAATACCGCCAGTAGAATAAATATCTCCATAAAACCTCGTAACTTCATCCGCCCAGACAATCACTTTACCACCATCACCCTCGCTGTAAGCTTCCGCAGTGATAGTAGCATCAGGACCGACGTAGGTGCGTGAAGCATTCTGGATATCGGGATTACTTCCCTGGAAGTCACCGCCTATAAGGGCGATACCGCCGCCAAGGTCACCTGAGACATCGATACTGGCAGTGTCAAAAAGGCCTACTTTGTCTCCCAGAACCTGTACTTCACCACCGGTCTGTCCTGCTTCCTTGCCCGAGGCATCCAGGACGCCGCTGTTTTCAACGATTCCCTGGTCCCCGCCTTTGAGTACTATTTTGCCGTTTTTGTTGCTGAATGATTTTGCCTCTATGATTCCTTCGTTATTGATTACGGATTTTATTGCATCGTATGCGGTCTTTGCGCTGAGGATCACCTCACCGCCGTCCGCGTATATTTCTCCTGTATTTTCTATATTGCTTTCAAGGGGCTCGCCGTCAGGTCCCACAACCTCGTCCATGACAGACTTGTCCACTGCAAATCCGATAAGGTCGTTACCCGCAAAGTTGATGGTCATCTGCTCGCCCGAACCAAGATATACCTTGCCCAGGCTGGCAACGATGGTGCCTTCGTTCTTTATGCCGGGGGCGAGGAGGGAGACAAACCCTTCTTGAGCGGCCTGGATGGTGCCCTGGTTGACTATAGAGGCAAGAGAAGACCCGAGGGTCTGCGAAAAGACATAGTTCCCTGCCAGAAAATTGTCATTGGCCATGTCAAGGGTGCTTGCCAGAAACGAGTTGACATTGATCTTTCCTGTGGCGCCCACCATGATCCCGTTGGGGTTGATGACCCACACCCTTCCGTTGGCTGACAGCCGGCCATAGATAAGAGACGGATCAACGCCAATGACGCGATTCAATGCAATAGAAGACGCGCTCGGCTGAAAGAACCTCACCGACTCCGGCTGGGCTATGCTGAAGCTCTGCCAGTTGATGATGGCCTTGTCGGTCCCCTGATTTATATGCATATTCCCGGCATCAGGCCGAGATATATCCGCCTGCCCGGCCACCACCTGCCCTCCCTGGGGAAGCGCAAAGATATGCACTGGAAAGACAAATGCATAAATCATAAAAATCAGGAAAATCGAGATTCCTTTTTTGCGAAACAGAACTTTTTGCATGACCTTACCTCTTTGTTTTATATAGTACAAACATTATAGCTGGTTATACGCCTAAGTTAGTTATGCCAATTACTGGAGCCAATAGCTTGGTGATATGGGATCGGTGATGGGGGATTAAAACCCACATCTCATATCACCCATCTCATATCCCAATGCCCATATCTCCCATCCCATTACGTCTTATGCCCCTTTTCAACTGCACGAATAAATCGGTTTATCTTTCTGCCAAGTTTATCTAACAGCGTTAAATATCCATTAGCTTCATCTTTTAAATCTCTATGACAATCTCTTATATATTCAACCCATTCGATTGTTTCGTTGCATGATGAATGTGAATACACAAGAAATCGTATAAATTCCGCTTTGTATTTCCTTCTTCCATAACCTTCGACAATGTTTGCTGACATTGATTTTGAAGCTCTCCTGAGTTGATCGCCGGTTTCAAATAATTCAAATTTTGGAAGTTTTAAAGAAAACTTATGTAATTCGACACCAATCTGATGAGCCAACTGATAAATTTCCAGTTCCCTGTAAGAACGACCCTCTTTTTTATCCCTCATCTATCGCTTCTCACATCCCCCATCTCACATCCCATATCCCCCATCCCATATCGCACATCCCATATCGCACATCCCATATCGCACATCCCATGTCGCACATCCCATATCCCCCATCCCATATCCCCCATCCCATATCGCACATCCCATAACATGCATTTTAATGCATCTGGACTTTTACAGGCTCAATCTCGTAATCGTCATCAAAACGAACAGCGATGCCTGCCTCTTCAGTTCTCACTACCTTGCCTTCGACCTTGATTCGACATTCAGAGTCCAGGATCTCTTTCAGCTTATCAATGGACAGGACAAACTCCAATTGGACCTTGGTCCCCTCCGGAATCGGATCCTTTGTATGGAAAAAAGCCCCGCCCGCGCATATATTACTGGTTAAGAGAGAGATCTCCTCTCCCTGCCCCGGACCACCCTCTACTTCCACTCTTGCAGGGACTTTAAGCTCAAACCTTTCAAATACCCTTTTATCATTCATAATTTCACCAAAAATAAATAGGTTCCTCTTATAATGCCCCTCTTTTGTGGGCACGCCTCTTCAGTGTCATATTAAAGCAGAATATACACAATAAAATCAATAGGCAGACGGCATGATTTTTATTCATGCTTTCGGCCTAAAAAAGGTTAATAAATGTCTAGGAAAATAGTATTAGATATAAAATCGCATCCCGATTTTATGATAATCCCGTAAACGGGATCTTTGACATGCTATCAGCCTTCAGCTTTCAGCAAAGGACATTAAAAACAACGTGTTAGCTAACTGCTGACAGCTGAACGCTGACAGCTGTCTACAGATTCTTCGCTGCCCAGAGCGCGGCCTGGAGCCGGTTGGTTACATTGATCTTTTTGAAGATATTATAGATATGTGTCTTCACTGTATTGGTGCTGACAAAGAGTTTTTCAGCTATCTCCTCATTCTTGGCCCCCACCGCGATAAGCGATAGTATCTCCACCTCTCTATGGGTAAGGATATCCTTTACCTTTGGAGATAAGATTTCCTTATTGTTGAGTACAAATTTGGTCATAATCTCCCTGGAGAGCCACAGCTCTCCCTTAAAGATGTAAATGACGCCTTTCAGGAACTGTTTTAGCCGGTCGCCCTCATAGAAAACCCCCCGCACGCCGTGTCCTGCCGTGTTTTCTTCGATTCCCTGGTAAGGGATTACATTAAGCAGGGCCACGAATGACCGCGGTAGTATCTCTGTGTCATCAGGCTCAAGGGAGGCTAAGATACCTTTCAGGTCTTTTCCCAGGCAATCCAAGAGAATAAGCCTTTCCTTGTCGGCATCTTCATTGTCCGGGGAGGGAATATCGCGTATATCTTCTTTGCAGCTACAGTCTGCCCCTGTTTCCTTCTCCAGGATCAGGGCTATCATCTCATTCTGTAATCTTCGAGGACCAACGATATATACCGCCTTGTCGGTCAGCTGGAGATGGGACGTATCTTGTTTCGAGATTTTTGAACTCACGATTTAGTGAACCTCCCCGCCTATAAAGCGGGGCATCAAAAAGGAAACTCAAATTTACTTTGGGGGAACTCATCCCCCAAACCCCCAAAATAAGCCATTCATGCCCGTGCACAGCACGGGGTATTCTGGCTGAGTTCTTTTGAAAATCCCGCGACGTCCCGCCTCTTGGGCGGGATTACATGAAATCGTGTAGCGATTTCATAACCGAGCTGAATTTTGAGGTTTCTATACCTATTTTTTCCAGAAATCACTGATCTTCTTCAGTTTGGGTCGAAGTACGTCACTGGTGAGATTAAATGAACCCATAACATAATAGAACTTGCCACGTTCACCTATCGTCTTTTCCCTGGTAGGAAATCCCAGGTCAAACTTGAAACTGAACATATCCTTATAGTATAGCCTGATACCAACGCCATACCCGGCCAGCCTTTCAGATGAATATTCCCCTGGCTGAGGATCAGAGTTGTAGACACGACCATAGTCAAAAAACATTGCCAGCTGCGCCAGCTGTGAAATCTTCTGCCCGAAAAGGACCTTATTGCTAATATAGGGCGGAGCGGACATCACCTCGGCAGAGAGGGTAAATCCATAATCTCCAAGAAATAGCGATGTCTCATGACCCCTTACCGTGCCATATCCGCCAATGGGCAACTGTTCCATGGGTACCAGCATATCACTCGTTGCCTGGCCGGAACCCCTTACCATGAGATTGATGTGCCCGTAGATCTTCTGGATTCGGGCCAGGTTAAGCGTATACCGTTGATAATTCAAATCAGCATTCAAACGGCTTGGATTAATGAACCTATCAGGCCTTATGGAGCCAGTATAATAACCGAATGATGCAATATTCTTCCCTAAAAAACGGTCAAGGCTATCATAATCCAAGACTGCATAAAAGGTATCCAGTTCATCGATACTTTGTACTTCCGTCATCGAAGTGCTTTCTGAAAACTTATGATCATAACCCAGGGTGAATGTCAGGTTTTTGTTCCTTGTCCTTAAAAAAGGATGTGAAACGCTGATACCATAGACCTTTGTGTCACCCTCCAGGCCCAGATCCGCCAGTTCCTGACCAACCGCGTAGAGGCCTTTAAGGTATTTGAGCTCCACTTTTGTCCCGTAATAATTTATGGGGACGCTCAGGTTTACGCTGTCCAGGGCGGAATCGTTCCTGTCATTGCCGCTAACCCCTCTCAGGGAAAGCGTGCTCCCCCACCATGGGTCGGTTATCTCAATCTTGGCGCCGTAACGCTCCTTACCTATCAGTTCCGATCCAAAGTTATTGGCATCAAGATTAACATCCAGGGCAAATTTGTCTTCAGTCTGTAGTGCCACATTTGCAGAGCCCGGCTTCTCTCCCTTTTTCAGGACAATCCTTGTCTCAGCCGACGGCAGCTCTTTTGTCATCAACAAGCCCTTTTCAAGCAGATCTTCACGGATAACACCGTGTCTCAGTTGTTCCATGAAGTTTCGCCTTATTACCCGCTTGTTATAATACCTGGTTCCCGTAACCTCAATTTTATCGACATCCCCTTCCACGATGGCGATCTTTAAAACGCCGTCTTCTATCTCCTGTTCCGGCACATAGGCCCTTGCCAGGATATACCCCTTCTCCTGATAGGCCATTGTTACAAGGTCAGCCACCTCGTTCATCTCTTCCAGAGTCAGTTCCCTATTTCTGAACTCCTTGGTAAGTCCATGGAGGGTCCGGCCGGGGATAAGGGTATCTCCCTCTTTAATTATCTCTTTATCCACCTGATCGAGGCTTTTTTCCAAGAATTTTATATGGGCCTCGATATTGCCTTGCGTCCGCTCCAGGGCCTTTTCCAGACGATTCCTTTCCGAATTTACCATGGCAGAGAGCTGCCTTCGCCTCGTTTTCAGCGCTCCCACATCCTCGGATTCAGGGAGTTTGAATGGTCGAAAAAAATTAAATTCCTTTACCAATACACCTGCCGATTCATCTTCGTCGTTCTCGTCCAGCGCACTCAACCGGATCTCATCCTGAACCTTGTACTCTTCTCCTGCCCCGACAGCGCCCGGAATCAAGAGAAAAAATGACATTGCAATTGTCAATAAAAGCAGCCTTCCCATGGCCTTTAAAAGTTCTGCCTTCACCTTTACTAGTTTGGGTGTAATTAGTATCATTCTGAACCGGCCATCCTCAGTATCATGGTCAATCAAAGGCTATCCGCCTGCAAACAGAAATGGTTATTTCCAACAGAGCTAGCTCTCTGCCTATTCCTGTCAACGATTATTTGATAGAATAAAATTGATTAATTTTAGACAGTTATTATAAAATAAGAAAAAATGCAAGTATTTTCACCAAGAATCGGCAAAAACCAGAGTTGCTTAATAGAACGTCTCAAATTAACCGCAGACCAACACAGACAGAACCAGATTTGGGATAGATGGTAAGAGAAGGGGGATTAAATCAGGTGGATAGGCTGAAGGCTGTTAGGGCATGCTTATCAGGTGGATAGGCTATAGGCTATAGGCTATTAGGTTTTTCCCATTGATCGAATGGGGGCATCCTTCAACGATATTTGATGGAACTGAAATCGCCGATTCTCTCCTACAACCTAATTACCTGGTACCGTTCAAAAGTGATGGCATGTGATCTTTTCATATTTAAACTCTTAAAAATCAGACTACAGGCAAAGAACGGAATAGATATCGTCTTGAAAAGATTGGCATGACCGGAGATTAGGCTGATTTTTATTTTACCCGGTTTAAATATTTATGCCATCACTTTTGAACGTTATCAATTACCTACAGCCTATCTACCTGAGCCGTTACCAATTATCTTTTCCAAGATCTGATCATAAGCTCGATTTATCTCCAGGTCAGTCTTCTCCATAAGACTGTCCAGACCGCCCCTATCGCTCATCGGAACAACCTCCGGGTCTATGGGGATCTCGCCCAGCATGGTCACCCCCATCTGAGAGGCCATCTTTGTCCCGCCTCCGCTGCCGAAAAGGTTGATCTCCTCTGTACAATGGGGGCAGGCGAAACCGCTCATATTCTCTACGACTCCCAGGATCTTCATCTTCACCTGTCGACAGAAATTAATCGATTTTCTCACATCCGCAACACTTAGTTCCTGGGGTGTTGTCACAATAAGGGCCTCTGCATCGGGGATGGTCTGGGCGACCGTAAGGGGCTCATCCCCGGTTCCGGGCGGGGAGTCAATAACAAGATAGTCCAGATCTCCCCACTCGATATCCGAGACAAACTGTCTGATAGCGCTTATTTTCAGAGGTCCCCGCCAGATCACGGCTGCATCTTTATCGCCAAGGAGTATCCCCATGGAGACAATCCCCAGGCTGTCAGAGTACCTATAGGGCCTGACCACACCCTCCCCGGGCATCTCAAGGCCACCCCTGACGTTCATGAGCTGGGGAATACTGGGGCCGTGCAGGTCCACGTCCAGGAGACCGACCTTATACCCCCTGGCGCTTAGATGCAGCGCAATAAAGCCGGCAACAGTACTCTTGCCGACGCCGCCCTTTCCGCTCATCACCAGGATCTTTCTGTTTATCCTTGAAAGGTTCTTCTCGATCATCTTGTCCTGAGCCGATCTCTCAAGATCGGCAGGTGTTGTTATGTTTTGATTTCCGCATTCCATTTCTGTTTCCTTTCATTTAATAATACAATTGAGTAAAACATAAATGTTCATAGGTTCAGGGTTCAGAGTTGCTTTTTTTCGTTGACCTTACTCGTGGGACAGCAGGTATTAGATGAAACCACGAATGGCAACGCGCACTGTCAGAGTCCACTAACGGGGTAAAGGTTCGTCCTTCATGATCATAATCCTCCTGAAACTCAACTTCGTTATGTACTATTGATCTACCTCCACTTAAAGCTTTCTCTAAACTTCGAAACATAACTATTTTGCATACCGAAGAAATCGTACAAACTCCTGGTTTGTCTCCGAATAGACAGTTCAGACCTGCACAGCATATGGCAGACAGGTTTGCATTAAACCCACAACCCCTGAACTCCTACAAAAAGAGAAACCTCCCACATGGATACACCATGGAGAGGTCCCTCAGAATATTTGGCTGTCTGCTATCAGCCGTCAGCTGTCAGCCGTCAGCAAAAACAAAGGTAACTACACAGGTATTTATTAGACAGGATAACAGGATTATTACAATAAGGTCTTGTTAGTGACTTAATAATAGATCTTGTTTATCCTGTTATCCTGTCAAAAAAAAGGACACAAACACATAAAAAGCTGATGGCTAATAGCTGACAGCTGATAGCTCTAATCTTACAATTCCAGCCAGGAATCCGAATACAGGGAATGGCCCAGGATCACCTTGGCTGTCTTGACATAGTCCTGAAGCTCTTTTGAGAGAGATCCAATGTCAGGACCCTCTTCGTCCATGACCTTATGAATAAGGTCTACAATATCCGACCTCTCACCCCCGGCCACGGCTATCAGAGCATCATCATATGCATCGGCAATACAGGAGTACATTCCTTTCCTCTCCAACATCACCAGATAGGTCGTATTCAGTATAGACCTGAGATCTTCCGGCGGCCCGTTGGAGATATTGGAGAGCCCGCAGGTGGATTTTACTCCAGGGAACATATCCTGCAACATCTCCTGAAAAGCCAGAAGACTCAAGAGCTGGGGCTGCTGGATATTCACCGGTGTAACGATACCGTCCACAAATATATCCTCGTTCGGGACCCCTGCCTCATTGGCGGCATAGATAAGCTCGGCTGCCAGGGCGCCCCTTTCGTTCTCGTCCCTGGGTAGACCATCCGGCCCCCACATAAGGGCGATCATGCATGCCTGGTACTTGACCGCCAGGGGTATCATCTTCTCATAGCGCTCAGGCCGGCACATGATGGAGTTGATTATGGCCTTTCCCTTGTGGACGGCCAGGCCCGCTTCCATGGCCTCGATGTTTGAAGTATCAAGGCATAGAGGTATGGAATCGCCGATCTCTTCCTGGACCGTCTTCACTACGAATTCCATCAACTCAGGCCCGCCCTTTCTTGCGGGACCCAGGTTGATGTCGATCCAGTCCATGCCCTTTTCCTGCTGGAGCTTGGCCTCCTGGGCTATGGGGCCGGGATCCATCTCCTTAAATGCCTTGCCAATAACCCTGCTAATGACATTCAGGTTTTCTCCGATCAGTAACATTGGCTTTCTCCTCTGTTATAGTTATCGGTTATTAGTTGGTTGCCATCCAGAAATAAGAAAATCTGGATGGAGCGTTCAGATCTCAGCGGTCAGCGATCAGCCAAATCCCTTGTAATGAAATGCCTTTTGCTGACGGCTGAATGTCCCGCTGTAGCGGGACTGATAGCATGAATCCAAAAACACCTGTTTTTGGATGAACACTAGTTATCAGTTATCAGCTATTTAACAACACCGGCTTCGAACTGTAATGGGTCATCGCGTACAATTAACCAATAACAGATAACAATTAACCATCTTTTATACTTATTTCCAGTTATCTTTAAGAAACTTTGTTATCAGCGCCGCATCCCTGGGCCCGATCATGATATCCCAGTCAGGAAGCTCCTCTTCCATTTCGCCGGCTATGGCTGCGGCATAGCCTGGGATGATGATCTTCTTGTGGGCTACCTTGTCCGCAATACCGCACTTCTTGACGAACATGCCCACAACATCGCCTGAGAACTTGCCCGCGGCCCACGCGGTCATGACCGAAAGCCCCTCTGTATCCAGGATGAGTAGCCAGCTCGGGACCCTGCTCGCCTCGATCTCACCGCTGACAATAAAGTAGGTCAGGGAGAAATTGGTGGTGACCAGCACCGGTGAGTTCTCATCCGGGCTGCCGATCTCGTAGATACCCTGGGTAACGGTCATTGGTCTCTGCGGATCGGTAAATATGTTCAACCTCTCCAGGAGCAGCGGGAATACGTTCTCGCCCTTGAAATCCGAGAGCACCACTATGCCCGCATACTTGGCGATCAGCATGGAGGCTATGATGGTCTCCATATCAAGGTTCGAGGCCATCTCGCACGGGAAGGTGATGGTTGGAAAACCAAGAGACTTGTTCCCGCCCCTGAGGGCCGCCCTTCTGATGGCAACCTGGTCCTCAAATAGCTGCTTCATCTCCCTTGATCCTGAATCAAGGATCAGGTCCTTAAGGCCCATGCCTGTCAGCTTGTCGCTCAAGGCGATCAGGCCCTCCACATTGTCAGCCTTTATCGCAAGGGGCACATTGCTGTCCTTGGCAATAGCACCCATATCATCCGCATTGTCTGCTGTCGCAACATAGATGATCGGCTTCTTGAAGGCGCTCGCCTCGACCGCGGCCTTTATGGCGTCCGCGTTCTCACTCATCAGGACGAGGCCGAACTCGCTCTCTTCGGCGATCTTTTTAGCGGCAGCTGCAAATGCAGCGGCGTCACCTGCGTCCTTCAGGGCAACGAGCTCGGGCCTCAGGTTCAGACCGACTCTCTCGTACTGAAGGGCATTCCATTCCTTCAGCTTCTTATCCAGGTCCCCCAGGTCCATGTCAGAGCTTATCATGGCGGCAAGACCAGTGGGGTTATAAAAGGTTTTCTCATGCCTGAACAAAACCGTCTCACCGCCGGACTTGAAGGCCCTGTCTCCTGCGCCGATCGCGACCGGCCTGATCGGGGGCGCCGAGGCCTCTGCCAGTTGCTCTTTTGCCTCATCAGACACATAGGGGCAATCGTCCAGCTCCGCCTTTCCTGATGCCAGGTTCATTGCAAAGGCCAGACATGTTGGAACACCGCACTCCGCACAGTTTGTCTTGGGCAACAATTTAAAGATCTGAATTCCGGTTAATCCCATAATTATCTCCTCTAATAAAATCGTTTCACGATTTTATATAATGCGGCTTCGCCGCTCTAAGCTCCGCCGCAGGCGGAGCGTTGTATAAAATTGTATAACATATTTTTCTATAATACGGCTTCGCCGCTCTGTGCTCCGCCGCAGGCGGTGCGTTCTATAAAATTGCATAGCAATTTTATTAACCCACAATGGAATCCATCTTCACGGCCGGATGCTCCTTCTCCCGGAGGAAAGGAAGAATCTCGTCCTCTGTGATTCCAACCGTCTCATCGGCGATCCTGTCATACAGATCAGGACAACCCATCTCCGCGCCGCGTTTATCGATCCTCTCCTTGATCTCCTCCTTCAAGGACTTGGGCATCCATACCATTCTCAGGAGTCCGCCGTCCCCCAGGATAAACTTGCCCTGGGTAATATTGAACTTGGAGTGACCCACAAAGCCCGGCGAAGCAGCGCCGCCGCCCATGACACCTGCCAGGGTCGTGAACTTCATGCCGCAGGGGGTTTCGCCACGATAATCCCTGTGCACGGTCATCACGCCGTTACATGACGGCAGCACTGCCGCGATACACTCACAGCAGCCGCACGTGGTCATGGGATCGAGCAGCATGGAGTAGAAGTTGTAATGGGTGACGGTGCCCCTGGACGCCTTTTCAATAAACTCGTTGACACCCTTCCACTGGCCCAGCACCGGGTCAAGGCACTCTCCCTTCTCAATGGGCTGGTTGGGTCCCGTGGGATTGATCTCATATGATGCCTTACAGTCCATCCAGTTATACGCACCGCAGAGCCCCGTCCTTTCAGGGCTTACGGAACAGACGTGGGATGGGGCAAATGACTGGCAGAGGGTGCATGAGTAGTAGGTCTCCACATCCTCGTCCCTCATGTTCTCCACGCGCTCATCCCTTGTCTTGTATTCGGCCCTGGCCCTCTTTGTCAGCGCGTCTACGTCATCCTTCTTGGTGTAGAGGGTTACCTGGACCTTGTCTATGATCTTTTTGAAATCCTGATGGAACTTGGCGTGAATCACGGTGCCGATATCCTTTATGGAAAAGCCCTTGTCAACGGCCGCCTTGCTCACTCGGATCCATGCGATATCCCTCTGTCCTATGTGCATGATGCCCTGGATATAGTTGACCAGGTGATGGATCTGGCGTTCCAGGATCGGCTCAAAATCGGTCTGGAATTCACGGCCCGCACACTGGACATAGATGCCCAGCGGAAAGATGCCTCCTTCTTCGACTTCATTCAGTTCCGGTCCGACAACCTCGACCTTTCCGTCCTCTATCTCCTTCATGTCGGCCATCTTGGCGAGCTCCGTACACTGGCTCTTGCCGCCCCCGCACTGGGCATACAGGTCAGCGCCCCTTACGCGTTCTCCCTCAAAGGCAGGACCAAAGGAGCATGGGATATCGATTTCGGCTATGGTGACCTTCAGGCCCCTGACCTCAACCGACCTCTGGCACATCTCGTCATGGGGCACGTTTGCCACCACGTGCTCGTATGTACAGATACCGGTGGGGAGGATCTCCGGGATATCCGTGTCCGCAAGTGTGGGGAAACCCCAGTTTACGCATCCTGCGGCAGCGCAGGCCCATTCCGTCCCGATATCACCCAGGGCGTTGACAAAGGCAAAGATCCTGTCCTTGTTGTACATGAGCATCTTGCTATGGTCACCGGGCTGGACATTGCCGAATGCCATCGCGGCCCTGTTGGCAAAACCGAGGGCAAATACGGCGGACGAGATGTCCGGTCCGAAGGGAACGATCCTCGTATTCCAGCCGACCTGCATGCCTGCCTCGATACACTGCTCAATAAGGGTCCTGCCATTGTGGTTCGCGGCACAGAAGATATAGAGACTCTTCTTCTGGTAGTCTTCAACTATCATCTTGGCGATCTCCGGATCAGGCGCAGCGCCCACGATTGCGGCAAAACCCGGGGCGGAACCGTCAACAAACTCAACACCCCTCTTTCTGAGGATCGTGTCATCAGCCGGGCCTACCCACATCTTTCCCGCATCAAGGTCCGGGTCTTCCTCTGCGATATAGAAGTCCGGCTCCCTTAGAATACGCAACGCCTCTTTTACCTCATAGGCAAAGATGGCTGCCATGCCCGCGTCCAGAAGCGGCCCGAGATAGGGCAGGTGGTTCTTGCTCTTTATATGCGGCGGAAGAAGTCCGTGGGCAAATTCCATGGGTTTCTGAAGGTCTTCAAGGGTCTCACACTTCATGCCGGTCAGTGAATAGATAACCGGAAGGTAATAGGCTGTATTCGGAAACCCTATCTTTGTGCTTGCATCATAACTATCGAGGGCGTTTCGCAATTCACCCTCGACCGTTGAAACAACCTTGTAGCCGCCCTGAATGGCAGCAAATGCTACTAACTTTGACATATCTTCCTCCTTCGTTGAGGATTATTATTTATTAATTAAGCGTCCAAGGCCTGGCGATCCGCCATATCCATAAGAACCCTCTCTCTGGCCTTGTCTATGCCGAGTTCCTTACGTTTCTTGTCGATATGGGCGATCATAAGCCGTGCGTGCTTAATCGGGTCAGGCTCGATATCCCACATCCCACCGTAGATCTTCTCCAGATCCTTGCTGATGTAGTTATGGAATACTGGTGCACCTGATGTGGGCAGGGTGACGCCGAAGACCGTATACACGCCTGACACAACGAAATAATGACCGATGCTGATGGCCTTTTCGCTCATCCACTCAGGGGCGCTGCCTGCGACAGGCAGATCACAGATGTCATTTCCGAGTCCTCCTGCCTTTACCACCTCTGTTGCGGCCAGCAGGATACGGCTATTATCGACACATGATCCGAGGTGCAGGACAGGCGGAATACCTACTGTCTCGCAGACCTCTGCCAGGCCGGGACCGCAATGGACAGCGGCGCTCTCGGGTGTCAGCAGCCCCTCCATGGCACAGGCGATGCCGTTGCAACCGGTTGTAAGCACTATCACGTCGTTCTTGATCAGCTCTTTTACGACCGTGATATGGCCTTCATTGTGTCTTGTCCTGGCGTTGTTGCAACCCACCACGCCGGCGATACCCCGGATGCGGCCATTGATTATATTATCGTTCAAGGTGTAATATGAGCCGCGGAATGTACCGCCGAGGTGGTACTCTATGGATTCAACACCGAAACCAGCGACCTGGGTCGCCTTGTGTTTCGGTATCATAACTTCAGTGCCTCTGTTTTCAAAGTTATCGATTGCCATCCTGATGATCCTCTCGGCGTCCTCAAGCGCGTGATGCTCGTCAAACTCGATGTGGATGACGTTGTCCTGCTCCATCTTGGCTATGGGATGGGTGGTAATCAGCTTGGTGTGGAAGCACTTTGCAACGTTTGCAAGGTTCTGGAAGATACACTGGATATCCACAACCATAGCATCGCACGCCCCTGTGATGATGGCGAGCTCCTGCTGGAGGAATGTCGCCGCAGTGGGGATCCCGTGACGCTGTAGGATCTCATTGGCTGTACAGCATATACCGCCCAACTGGATGCCCTTGGCACCCTTGGATTTGGCATACTCTATTATCTCCGGCTTCTGGGAGACAGCCACGATCATCTCGGATAATACGGGCTCATGTCCGTGTACAATGATGTTTACATGGTCCTCCTTCATGACACCGAGGTTCGCTTCCGACAAGATAGGTGATGGTGTCCCGAAGAGAACGTCCTGAAGGTCCGTCGCCAGCATGGAGCCGCCCCAGCCGTCCGCAATGGCCGCCCTGGTGCCCTGCTTGATCAGGTTCCTGTAGTCCTGGTCAACGCCCATGTGGGTTCGGTGCATGATCTCAACAATCTCCCTGTCTATGTTCCTGGGAAGCACACCGTTCTTTTTCCACTTCTCATACAACGCCTCCGGGGCTCTCTTAGGGTAGAGCAGCTCACCTTCTGCCTTGCCCCATTCGTTAAGGGCCTTTTCAGCCACTTCAAGGGCGATCTCATCGATATCCCTGTCCTTTGTCTCGCCATCAACCTCAACCGTAGTCTCGACGCCGAGATGTGGGGCGATTGCAAGGAGTTTTACCGTGTCCTTTATCTTATAGGCTTCTGTCTCTTTTCGAGCAGCCGACATAAAGACCTCTGCAACGCAGCGGCCGTGATCGGAGTGCGCCGCGGCGCCGCCGGCGATCATCCTGATAAAATTACGCGCAGCGATGGTGTTGGCCGTGGCGCCACAAAGGCCTTTTCGTGTGTCTTCCCCCTCTATCCCGCTCTTGGGCAAGGGAAGGCGGCATGGACCCATGGAACAATTCTTACAGCATGTGCCCTGGATTCCGATATTACATGGTTTCATTGTCTGGGCCCTGTCAAAGACCGTCTCTATACCCAGGTCATGGGATCGCACTATCATCTCCTGGGTTGCCACATCCATGGAAGCCGCGACCGGATCAGCTAGTTTCAACGGTTTGGCTGCCTTTTCTTTTTTCTCTTCTGCCATCAGAGGTTCCTCCTCATAGTTTTATGAAATCGCTACACGATTTCATGTAACGTCCCGTTTCGCGGGACTTTCAAAATAACTCAGCCAGAATACCCCGTGCCGTGCACAGGGATAAAATTGCTACGCAATTTTATATAACGCTCCGCCCATGGCGAAGCTTAGAGCGGCGAAGCCGCGTTATATAAAATCATGAAATGATTTTATTAATATAAAGGTATTCTCCTGTGTATCCTGTTCAGATGCTCTAATATCTTTTCCTGCTCTGTCTTCTGCACAGCCGCAGGGGTCATTGTATCAGGCTTTTCAGGGACCTTTTTTCTCTCTGCCGCGAGTTTTTCCCGCTCAGCCGCCCTCTTCTGCCTCTGCTCATCCTCTCCAGCCTCGCGTTTTGCCCTGGCGTCGGCCTCGGCCTTTTTCCGGGCATCATCTTCGGCCTTTGCCGCAGCGTCGGCCTTTGCCTTAGCATCCGCCTCAGCCTTGGCACCCTCTTCGGCCTTTACCTTGGCGTCGGCATCGGCCTTTGCCTTGGCCTCATCCTCGGCCTTTGCCTTGGCCTCATCCTCGGCCTTTGCCTTGGCCTCATCTTTGGCCTTTACCTTAGGCTCTTCCTTCTTCTTGAGTTTGGGCGCGGCCGTCTTTGCTTCCTTTTTGGGCTTGGGCGCTTCCTTCTTCTTGGGCTTGGCAGGCTTCTCTCTGGATGCCTCTTTTTCACCAAAGTCAAGGTTCGGCTCAGGCGATATGGCAGTCAGATCAGCCTCTTCAAGGTCCAGGTTCTTTGCAATCTCCGTAACGTCGGTGGCCATACCGCCGTTGATCATGAGATCGATGAAAGAACGGGTCAGACGCACGCTCTCAGGGTGCCTGAGGATGGCCACATCAGATCCGGCAAGCAGATAACATACAGCGGCTGTCGCCTCCATCATGATAGCCCGTTTCTCCGGGTCACCCTGCGCAGGGGCCTCATCTATGGGCTGCTTGACCTCCTTGCACTTCCATACCTCATTACCTATATTGTTGATCATGGGGATCTGGAGTTTTTCGTCTTCCTGTGTCAGGGCAGCCATACGGATCCGCTCCATGACGGAGTAGCCGTATTCCATGCCGTAACCGAGTCCGCCTGTCGTGGGATCTATGATGATTTTATTGCTCTGGACCCCGAGGTTTCCAAGGAGAATATTCAACTGCTTGGCCAGATTCACGTCAATGGGTGATGATGAGATAATAATGTGATTATAACCCAAGGCGCTTGCACCGACTGCCTTGTAATTCCCCTCTTCAACCGGACCAAGCGCCACATTTTTCCCTTCACATACCTCTGAGATCTTTTTAAGGACCTCTTCGTCTTTCTGGTTATTTGCCGTACCCCATAAGACCAGCGGCACGTCAACGGCATCAGCCACCTTTTTCGCTACTTCAGCGGCCTCGTCCGCACCCCTGTCCATTCCGTTGGGGTCGGTACTCTTTAGTTGGAGCACTATCATGTCAGCCCCATGTTCATCAACACATTTTTTTGCCCATGCATCCGGCGATGATATTACATCCTTAAAGGGCTCAACTGCCGCTGCCGGCCACTCCTCTGTTGGATCGTAATCCCAGACCTCCATGGCGATCTTTGGAGGGTTCGGCATCTTTCCTTCAAAGGTATGGAAAGGGTATGAATCTTCCCCTCCCAGCGTAACAGCGCCCTTACCTGTACCGATGGTGGTCTCTCCTATCTCTCCGGAATAGGGTTGTTTTGGAATTTCAAAGGCCAATTTCTTTACCTCCTTTATTTGGATTATAAAAAAATTCTTGGATTCCGATTGTTAAGTATGGTAACTTATTGAAATTATGACACTTGTTTTTATGTGAAAAATATAACAAAGCATAACAAAAAAATAAACCCTTTTCAAGAGGGTTCAGACAGTAACATATAGATTCCAACGTGTTTCTTGTCAAGCAGTTTTTCTCAATAAAACGAGCTGTTTATATAGGTAAAAAACTATATATTGAGTTTTATTGTTATAACAACACTATATATTGATTTTATATGTCTATTATCCTATCAAAGACCTCATATGCCGCCTTAAAGGCATTACTCTTTTTGTCAAGCTCAATTGTAGGTCTACCCTTTAGATCAAATTCCCGTACCAGGTCGTCCTCAGGTATGATACCGGCCAGTTCCAGTTGATGCTCATCCGCAGCCTTTTTTAATGCCTCCTCTTGTCCCTCTTTCACTTGATTAATAATAAATAGTTTATTTCCTATATTCAATCCCAAATCATCTGTCAGAGCAGATATCCTGGCAGCGGACAGGATGCCTCTTCGTGACGCATCGGAGATGATCAGAAGTAGGTCGATGTTATTGGTGGTCAGCCTGCTGATATGTTCCATCCCCGCTTCATTGTCTATTACTACACATGAATAATTATCTATTAATCTGTCAAGATACTGGGTAAGTAATGTGTTGGCCGCACAATAACAACCACTCCCTTCAGGCCTACCCATGACGATAAGGTCAAAGCCTTCTGTCTCAACAACCGCCTCCCCCAGTTTCATCTCCATAAATATATCTTTTGTCATACCAGTAGAGACACCTTTCTTCATCTCTTCCCTTGCGTCTCCAAGGGTCTCCGTGACCTCAAGCCCCAGGACCTCATTCAGATTGGCATTTGAATCTGCATCTACTGCCAGGACCGGAATCTTCCCTTTTTCATTGAGATATTTGATCAACAGACCTGCAATGGTTGTCTTGCCGGTTCCACCTTTCCCGGCAAGTCCAATAGAGTACGTCATTATATCCTCCTTTTAGAAATTTTTAGTTGATATTCCACTAAAAATTTTCTAAAATTAATTTATTTTTATCTTAATAAAACATATAGGTTAATATCTTAATATGTCAACAGAAATTGGGATTTGGGACCAGATCACAAGAAGTCTAAAACAGCGAATACCCAGACCTGAATTTGAAACATGGTTCTCACAGATAACCCTTAATAAACTGGATAATAATGTCGCAATTATAGGGGTCCCAAACAAGTTCATTATCAAATGGTTACGCGATAACTACCTCGAAGAGATAAAACAATCTTTTAAACGGATACTAAAAGAGGCTCCTGAGATAGTCTTTTCACATAATAACCCGTCAACCACAGTCATATCATCTCAGCCACAGCAAACCAAACAATCAGATTTATTTAAATATAATATAAACATATCTATGACTTTTGACAGTTTTATAATAGGGGAGTGTAATAGGTTTGCCTTTTCCTCATCTTTTGAAGTGGCTAATAGACCGGGAAACCATTATAACCCTATCTACATCTTTTCTAATCTAAGCCTTGGTAAGACTCATCTATTAAATGCAATAGGTAATCAGATACTTAATAAAGATCCTTATTTTCGAATAGGATATGTATCATCTAAAACCTTTCTGTCTGATTATAATTATTCAGTAAGAAATAATATTTTTGATAAATTTAGAGAAAAATATCTTAATATAGATATATTATTATTTGACGATATTCAACATATCTCCAACCGAAAAAGGGTACAGGAAGAATTTCTCTCTATATTTAATGATCTATACATGGAAAACAAACAGATTGTCGTAACCGGAGACAGACCTTTAAACAGAATCAATAATATTAATTCTCAATTAAAGTCGAGATTAGGATGGGGTCTTTTAATCGAGATTAAGGAATATGATCAAAATACAAAATTAAATATTATTAAAAGAAAAATAAAAGAGAATAAAATTAATATTCCAAAGGATATAATATCTTTATTAGTTAAAACCAATGATAATATAAAAAGTTTATTAAAAAATATTGTTAGATTTGAAACTTATTCATCTCTGAATAACGGAGATATTAATATCTCTATGATAAAATCTATTATTAAAAATAATAAAGGTATTAAGTTAAGTGTAAAAGATATACAATCTATTACGTCCGGGTATTTTAATATCTCAGTATCTGAGCTTATTTCTGATAAAAAAAAGAGGTTTTATTCTTACCCAAGACATATTTCTATGTATCTATGCAGAAAACATACAGATCTTTCTTTTTCTGAGATTGGATATCTATATGGAGATAAAGATCACTCAACAATAATCTACGCGGTTAAAAAGATAGATAAATTAAAAAACAAAAGAAAAGATATAAGGGAAGATATTAATAATATTGAAAATTTTTTAAACTGATATTAATAAAATACTTTCTATACTTTTTTTCACTACTTTTAAAAAAACTTTCTATCTCTTTCAAAATTTTTATTTAGAAGAAGAAAAATATAATTTTTTAACTAATATATTTTAAAACAATAGAATCTATGTTTAAATTTTAATTAATAAATTTATTCTATTTTCAATGAGTTAATTAAGTTTCTAAAAATGTAACAATATATATTATTATTATTAATATTTAATACTATAAAAATAATATTTAGAATGGAGGAGATACATATGGAGATAAAGATTAAAAGGGACGAACTTTATGGATCTCTTTCCAGGGTTCAAAGTATTGTTGAGAAGAGGAGTAATATGCCTATTCTATCAATGATACTTTTATCAACTGTTGATTCGGGAATACAGATATCAGCCACTGATTTAGAGATAAGTCTTCAGCAGACGATTCCGGCTGAAGTCATAAATCCAGGAAGTATCACCATATTAGGTAGAAAATTATTTGAGATATTAAAGGAAAGTAAAAGTCAGGATATTTATTTAAAAGAGAAAGAAAATAACTGGGTATTTATATCAGATGATAAGACAAAATATAATATGGCATGTCTCCCGGCTGAAGAATTTCCCGTCTTTGTTGAACCTGAAGGGGTAAGTATGGTTGAAATAGAAGGAGATGTATTAAGCGAGATGATTAATAAGACCATATATTCCGTAACATTAGAGGAGGCAGGGTTTAAACTCTCAGGGATATATATAGAAAAGGTAGATAAAAAGGGAAAGACATATCTAAGAATGGTCTCGACAGATGGACACCGCTTATCTATGATGGATAAAGAGATCGAGAATATTGAAGATCTAAAGATAGACAACGGAGTTATGATACCAAAAAAAGGAATGCAGGAGTTGGATAGATTAATAACTAAAGGTGAGAAGATATTTTTAGGGTTTAAAAAGAATAATTGTGTGGCTAGAAAAGGGAATTCTCTTATTGTGATTAGACTTTTAGAAACTAAGTTTCCTGATTATAATTCTGTTATTCCTAAGGCTGTTAAATATCAAGTAAAGATAAAAAATAAGGAGCTATTAGATGGTATGAAGAGAATGATTATCTTGAGTAGTGAGAGTTACAGGGGAGTAAAAATTATTATGGAAGATAATAATCTAAAACTTGTTTCAATTAATCCCGATCTTGGAGATGCTCAGGATAATATAGTAGTGGAATATAAAGATGAACACCTTGAGATGGGTTTTAATTCACGGTATTTTTTAGATGTGCTTCAGTCTATGGATAGTGATATTGTTGAACTGGGACTAATAGATAATTCCAGCCCATGTCTAATAAAAGGTGAAGAAGATAAAGGTTTTTTAGGCCTGGTTATGCCGATGAGGATATAGATTAAGATGGTAGGTGAAGGAAGAGATTATAGTGCTGCGGATATAAAGGTACTTGAGGGCTTGGCTGCCGTCAGGAAGAGGCCGGCCATGTATATTGGAAACACGGCCTTTGAGGGTCTGCATCACCTTGTGTATGAGGTTGTGGATAACAGCATTGATGAGGCTATGGGGGGCTTCTGCGATCAGATTAATATCAAGATATTAAGCGATGGTACCGTGAGAGTAACTGATAATGGGAGAGGTATCCCTGTAGAGAAACATAAGACTGAAAAGATACCCGCCGTGGAGGTTGTAATGACAAGGCTCCACGCAGGGGGAAAATTTGATAATAAGAGTTATAAGGTCTCAGGCGGACTCCACGGCGTGGGCGTATCCGTGGTAAACGCACTCTCCGAGTTCCTGGAAGTAGAGGTATATAGAGAAGGGAAGGTCTATTTTCAGCGATATGAGAGGGGTGATGTAAAGAATAAACTCAAGGTTATAAGGGAGACAAAGAAGATTGGTACATGCATTCTTTTCAAGCCTGATCCTGATATTTTCCCTGACACCAATTTTGAATTTGAAACCCTTGCAAAGAAGATGAGAGAGCTTGCCTTCCTAACCAGGGGTGTTAGGATAAAGATATCTGATGATCGATCTGGAAAGAAAAAAAATTTTCTATATAACGGGGGAATAGAAGAATTTGTTGAATATCTGAACAAGAACAAGGAGGCACTTCATAAAAAAACTATCTATCTCTCCGGTGAAAAGAACAATGTGATAATGGAGATAGCGCTCCAGTACAACAACTCCTTCAAGGAAAAGATCTTCTCCTTTGCAAATAACATCAACACGGGCGAGGGAGGGAGCCATCTGAGCGGATTCAAGGCTGCCATCACAAGAAGTATAAACATGTATCTTGCAAACTCACACCTTAGTAAAAATTTCAAGGAGAAATTGAGCGGAGACGATGTAAGAGAAGGTCTTACCGCCATTATCAGCGTAAAACTTCCTGATCCTCAATTCGAGGGACAGACCAAGACAAAACTTGGTAACAGCGAGGTAAAGGGCTTTGTTGAGAACATGGTGAACACCGGGCTCGGGACCTATTTTGAGGAAAATCCCCGTGTCATCAAGTCGATCCTGTCAAAGGTAATAGAGGCTGCACGAGCCCGGGAGGCTGCAAGAAAAGCAAGGGACCTTGCGCGCAGGAAAGGGGTCCTGTCTGATAATTCTTTACCCGGAAAGCTGGCCGACTGCCAGGAGAAGGACCCGGCACACAGTGAGATATTCCTTGTTGAGGGAGATTCTGCCGGCGGTTCCGCCAAACAGGGCAGGGACAGAAAAAACCAGGCAATACTGCCTCTCAAGGGCAAGATCCTGAATGTGGAAAAGGCCCGATTCGATAAGATGATCTCAAGTGAAGAGATACGAGTCATGATAACCGCCCTTGGGACCGGAATCGGTGAAGAGGAGTATAATATCGATTCCCTCCGTTACCACAAGGTCATCATCATGACTGATGCTGATGTGGACGGGTCCCATATCAGGACCCTTTTGCTTACTTTCTTTTTCAGGCAGATGCCCGAACTCATTGAAAAAGGTCACCTCTATGTGGCGCAACCACCTTTGTATCGAGTGATGACAGGGAAAAAGCAGGAGATCTATATCAAAGATGAAGAGGAATTCAACAAGTACCTGCTTGAGCGCATATCAAAGAAAGAGAAGGTGATCCTGGATAGAGGAGAGGAGATATCGGGAACCAAACTTATCACACTCCTGAACGGAATAATCAAGCTCTATAAGAGCATGAACCGGCTTGCAAGGAGGGGCTACAGTCCCAGATTCATTGAATTGCTGATCTCAGAGGAGTCGGCCGATAAGAGGCAGTTTAAGGATAAGAAGTTCATAGATGGTCTTTTCAAGAGACTTCAGGATAACGGATTCAGCGTAAATGATGTTCGGCAGAGCGAAGAGGACGGTTTTTATGAATTCACAGTGACAGACACACAAAATAACGGTCAGACCTCTTCTGCGGACTGGGAACTCATTTCCTCTCCCGAAATCAGGCAGTTGATGGATATATCCAAGAAACTGAAGGTGTTTAATAACGGGGGTTACAGGATTGCCAGAGGAGACGGCGAGGGAAAGAAGATAGATGATCCCCGGCAGCTTATGACCGAGTTAATGGATAATGCAAAGAAGGGGCTGTCTATCCAGAGGTATAAGGGTCTTGGCGAGATGAACCCGGATCAGCTGTGGTCTACGACTATGGATCCTGAAAAGAGAACGCTTTTAAAGGTGCGGGTCCAGGATGTGGTGGAGGCTGATGACATCTTCACGGTACTGATGGGTGACAAAGTGGAGCCAAGAAGGGAGTTTATTCAGAAGAACGCGCTGGAAGTCACGGAATTGGATATCTAAGAGGCGAAAGGCAGGAAGTCAAAACTAAAAGATAGGTCTGTTTTGGCCGAACGCTCTTCGCCTGAATTTTGGGGAATAGAAATGGTCTCGAATGGTAATTTTACTTTTGTAAACATAGAAGAAGAGATGAAGAAGGCCTATCTCGAGTACTCCATGAGTGTGATAGTGGGGAGGGCGCTGCCCGATATTCGTGATGGGCTGAAACCGGTACACAGACGTGTATTGTTTGGAATGCACGACCTGAAAAATTACTACAACAGGCCGTATAAAAAATCGGCCCGCGTTGTGGGTGATGTAATAGGTAAGTACCACCCTCACGGGGATGTTGCGGTCTATGACACGATCGTAAGGATGGCCCAGGACTTCTCTTTAAGGTACCCCCTTATAGACGGGCAGGGGAATTTCGGCTCTGTTGACGGTGATCCTGCTGCCGCAATGCGATATACCGAAGTCCGCATGACCAGACTTGCCCAGGACTTCCTGTCAGACCTGGAGAAGGAGACAGTGGATTTCGGGCCAAACTATGACGACTCTCTCCTTGAACCGCTTGTCCTTCCCACAAGCATACCCAACTTGCTGGTAAACGGATCATCAGGCATTGCCGTCGGTATGGCAACAAACATCCCTCCGCATAATCTTGGTGAGGTGTGTAGTGCCACAGTCGATCTGATCGACAATCCTGAGATTTCCATGGGAGAACTTACAGGGGTCGTGCAGGGTCCGGATTTTCCCACAGCGGGATTTATCATTGGTCGCAGGGGAATAACCGAGGCCTATAAAACAGGAAGGGGAATTATCAAGATACGGGCGAGGGCCTTTGTCGAGATGGTCGGCAAGAACCTGGAGAGGGTTATTGTCTCGGAGATTCCCTATCAGGTTAATAAGGCACGACTTCTGGAGAAGATCGCGGAGCTTGTAAAGAACAAGAAAATTGAAGGGATATCAGACATCAGGGATGAATCCGACCGGGACGGTATGCGGATCGTGATCGATGTCAAGAGGGATGGAAAGGCCCTTGTGATACTTAATCGCCTCTACAAGTTCACCCAGATGGAGATCTCTTTTGGGATCATCTTTCTCGCGATCGTAAAGGGAAGGCCACAGGTCCTGAACCTCAAGGAGATCCTGGAACAATTCATCGATCACCGCCGAGAGGTCATAATAAGAAGGACCCTTTTTGATCTCAATAAGGCCGAGGCCAGGGCACACATCCTTGAGGGCTATAAAAAGGCGTTGGATTTTCTCGATGATGTGATCGCTCTTATCAGGTCTTCATCTGATCCTGCGGAGGCAAAGGCAAGACTGATCGAGGAGTTTGAGTTCACAGATATCCAGGCCCAGGAGATCCTTAACTTGAGACTCCAGAGACTTACGGGCCTGGAGCGCGAGAAGATTGATGCTGAATACAGTGAGCTTATAACAAATATTGCCCACTTCAAGGCCATCATGGATAGTCCGGACAAGGTCCTTCAGATAATCAAGGACGAGATGAAGGAGATCACCAAACTCTATGGTGATGAGCGAAGGACCGAGATCCTCGAAGAGGACGGAGAGATAGGGCTTGAAGACCTGATTGCCGAAGAGGACATGGTCGTTACCATGAGCCACAGGGGTTATATCAAGCGGAACCCCATAAGCCTTTACAGGGCACAGCGCCGAGGTGGAAAGGGCCTTACCGGTGTTGTGCCGAAGGACGAGGACTTTGTTGAGCACCTCTTTGTAGCCTCCTCCCTTGATTATCTCCTCTTTTTCACAAACAAGGGCAGGGTCTACTGGAAGAAGGTACACGAGATTCAAGAGGCGGGCCGTATGGCAAGGGGTAAGGCAATAGTAAACCTCCTTGAGCTACAGAAGGGAGAGCGCGTAGCAACCACTCTGAATGTCAGGGACTTTGAGGATGCAAAGTACGTTGTCATGGCCACAAAGAAGGGCCTGGTCAAAAAGACCGAACTCATTGCTTACAGCAACCCGAGGACCAAGGGCATTATCGCGTTAAAGATCAATGAAGACGATGAACTGATCTGTGTGAGGGTTACAGGCGGTGAAGACGATATCTTTATAGCAACACGCCAGGGAAAATCCATCCGGTTCAAGGAGTCTGACCTGAGGGGTATGGGAAGGGTGGCTGCGGGGAACATCGGGATCCGGATGGAGCCTGACGATGAAGCGGTCGGGATGGAGGCTCTTAAGGAGGGGGCCACGATCCTCACTGTTACGGAGAACGGATTTGGAAAGAGGACCAAGACAGAAGAATACCGGTGCCAGTCAAGGGGCGGTAAAGGGATACTGACCATAAAGGCCACGGAGAGAAACGGACCGGTTGTCTATTCCTATCAGGTGGCTAATCAGGATGAGCTGATGATCATTACCGAACAGGGGAAGATCATCAGGATGGGGGTGGCGGATATCTCTGTCATCGGCCGGAACACCCAGGGTGTAAAACTGATTAACCTGGGCGAAGGAGAGAAGGTAGTTGGAGTGGCAAAATTAATGGATGAATAGAAGAAAGTTATAAGTGACTAAAGTGAAGTAGTGTTCATCCAAAAACAGCTGTTTTTGGATTCATGCTATCAGCTATCAGCATTCAGCCGTCAGCAAAAGGCATTTAATTTCAAGGTATTTGGCTGACCGCTGACCGCTGAGAGCTGAACGCTCCATCCAGAAAACCGGTTTACCTTCCGACAAAACGGAGAGTCTCAGACTGAATCAAGCGGCCTTTGACTCACTGCGATGGTAGCCCGCGGGGGATATGTTGGTAAGGTACTGGTCCGGGTCGTAACATGTCAGGCAGCAAGAGAGACATCTTTGGCTCTCTTGAACGGCAGCATCCTCTGTCAGGACTTGATCCACTTCAAGAAAAGACTTGATCCTTTCAGCTGCCGGAAGCTCTACCATTGCGGACCTGGATTTTCGTGAAATACCTTCTGCTTTGTCAAATATGGTTCCGGGTATATTCTTGTTGAAAAGTTCATTATCCGATGCCTTAACTTCTTCCCCCATTACAAACTGGTGAATTGAACGGGCTGCCCTGCGGCCTCCGCCAATGGCGGAAACAACAAGGGCAGGGCCTGTGGCAGAATCACCGGCTGTGAATATATAAGGGATACTGCTCTGAAGTGTAGCAGGGTCCGTATCTATAGTGTTCCAGCGGGTAGTCTTAAGTTGATTAAGGCGTTTCTGGGTTTCATCGTCTTTAAAAAAGATATCAGGGGTCTGACCAATGGCGGTGATAACCATATCGGTCTGAAGAAGAGTTTCCGTGCCTTCAATCGGGACCGGCCTTTGTCTTCCGCTTGCATCAGGTTCGCCAAGTTCCATCTTAAGATACTCAAGATGCGTAACATTTCCATCTTCATCGCTTTTAACACTCACCGGCGCCGCGAGGAAGAAGAGCTCCACGCCTTCATGTTCTGCGGCCTCTATCTCCATCTCATTGGCGGGCATCTCTTTGCGGGTTCTTCTATAAACAATATAGACCTTTTCAACCCCATAGCGAAGAAGATTTCTTGAACAGTCAATGGCAGAGTTTCCACCACCAATGATAATCGCGGTTTTACCCATGGGTATTTTTTCTCCTCGTGTAAGTCTTGAGAGAAAATCGATGCCAGTGTAACAACCGTTAAGGTCTTCGCCTTCAACGCCCAAGGTATAGTCTTTCCACGCGCCAAGACCCAGAAAGATCGCATCATAACCGGAGGCGACAAGAGATGTAAGATCAAAATCAATTCCGAACCTTACACCTGTATGACTCTCTATACCGAGATTGAGTATACCTTCTATCTCCCAGTCAAGTATCTTTTTTGGAAGACGGTATTCAGGAATCCCGTAACGGATCATACCGCCAAGCTTCTGCATTGCCTCAAAGATGGTCACATCATGTCCCAATCTCCTCAGAAAGTAAGCGCAACTGAGCCCGGCAGGTCCACCACCCACCACCGCAATCCTTTTATTTGTGGAAGGGGCTACAGATATTGGAAGACGCTTACCTGATGTCATCTCATAGTCTGCCGCAAAACGTTTAAGCTGGTTGATGGATACTGCTTCGTCCTCTATTCCCCGACGACAGATGTCTTCACAGGGATGGGGGCATACGCGGCCACAGGAGAGGAGGAGTGGATTCCTTTCCCTGATGGTATGGACCGCCCCCTCATAATCCCCTTCTCGGATCTGGGCTATATAGAGGGGGATGTTTATCTCAGCGGGGCAGGTCTGTCTGCATGGGGCGAGACGATCACTGTACTGGTTGAAATGAAGGAGCCGTTCCGAAGGAGTCTTTATATTCAGGATCTCTTTTGGGCATGCACGTTCACAGGCGCCGCACCCGACGCATTTTTTCTCGTCTACAATCGGATAACCATCCGGTCCCATCTTCAGGGCATCAAACATACATGCCCGGACACAGTCTCCATGCCCAAGGCATCCGACCGCGCATGTCCGTTTGCCGCCGTAAAGCATGGACTGGGCTTTGCAACTGTTGACGCCTATATAAATAAATTTATCTTGGGCACGGTCCCCGCCTTGACAGGGATTAAAGCAGGTTAAGGGCTCTGCCAATTCGGCCTCCACGCCCATTACGTCTGAAACGTTTGTTGCGGATTCCGCCCCACCCACTATACAGAGATTAGGGGCGGCCTTATTTTTCACTACCGCTACGGCAGCGGCAGAACATCCGGCAAAACCGCATCCACCGCAGTTGGCACCGGCAAAGCATTCTTCCACAAGTTCGATTCGGGGATCTTCATACACGTAGAATATTCGCGATGCGGCACTCAGCACAAGGCCGCAAAATGCACCCAATCCCATCATAAAAAGTGTCGCTTGAATCATAATGTCTCCTTGATATTACGTCTGTTAGTCTGTTTTGCCCGGACGGCGGACCCAGACCTGGCGTTTTTATACATCCATTTATTAAAATTACGTAAATAATTCCCTGACACTCCATCCAGAATCTCTGAAAGGAGACGATAAACCATAAAACTGCAGAAGGAAGAGGTCCGGAGTTTATCCTTTTACAGGCTGTTTATTGGTGGTCTATAGTCAGGCACAGAAGGAGGGTGTTGTAAAATATCATATATTTTATATTTCCCTGCACACTCCGGATGCAGCGGTAAAACCGCACTTTTTCAGGAAATATAGGGAAAAGACTATTATGTGTCAAGCTCAAAACAGACAATATTATCGGGCCTACATAAGCGCCTATTTCACGCGAGCGGAATATTTTCGATGCACTTGATCCAATGTAATAAAGCTGAAATATCTTGGGTCCCATTATAACCTCATTATTGCCCGGGAACTCCAGGACACATGAAATAAAATGTGGTAAAGGAAAGATGTTTGTGTTGGAAGAAACGGTCTTTATGACTAATTCAGAGATTTAGATCCTAAAGAGAATGCAGGATATCCCGAAATCACAGGGTAGTTTGATCTATGCCTGTAACTTCCCGCAGCAGCTGCCGGGACCGGCACAACCGGCCTGTGCTGGTGAGGAACCGCAGCATGCTGTATCACCGAGCCCAGGGATCGAGGATGTCTGCGTCCCGGACAGTGAAGAGTGGGCTGAAATCAGTTTTTTGAGATTAATGCTGCCACAGGCCTGACACTGCGGCCTGTCATCTGAAGCAGTGACAAGGATTTCACTGGATTTTCCACATTCTACGCACAGGTAATCAAAAAGAGGCATATCTATTCTCCTTCCTGATTGTCTTTACTCCCATATTCATCGATCGCCTTTTGAAGGGTCTTAATAGTCAGCCGAATACAGTGCTGCTTCTGGTCAGGAAGAGCTTCCAGCATTCGGAAGATATCCCGGTCTTGAACCTTCAAGGCTTCTTCCAGGGTCATGCCCTTGATATAGTCTATAGTGGCCATGGCAGATGCGATCGCCGCGGGACAGCCAAGGACCTGAATCTTGGCGTCATTAATACGTCCATCTTCCAGTTTCAGATAGATCCTCATGGTATCGCCGCAAGGCCCTGTCAATTCCGTCACTTGATCTGCGTCGGGCAGGGTGCCCATATTCGTCTTGTTTATAAAATAATCAATTGCCTTATCAGCATACCCTGAAAGGGAAAGCATTTCCCGCAGGCTTTCCGGATCCTGTATGCTGATATTTTTACATTGAGACATTTTACCTCCGTTAATGATTACATTCTTCACCTGAGCCATGTCCTGCGCAGGTCTGGTCCAATGTGAACAAGGGGAGCAACCCGGATTTGATCAATGCAAGGTTTTCATTAACAGTACCTTCCACGGCACGGTATGCCATTATTCCTTTGGCATTCAGTTTGTTAAGCGCACCGGCGCCGATTCCCCCCACGATGATAGCGTCTACGGCCCGCCCTGCCAGGGCGGTCAAGGGCTGTCACTGTCCGTGTCGATGATCTTTGTCCGTATTCACAACAGCCTTAACAGTATTGCTTTTACTGTCCACGACAATAAAATGGGGTGCTGAACCGAAGTGACCGTATACCGGACTCTCTATACCGTTATTCTCCTGGGCCGGAAATACAATGATCATGTTATTATTCCTCTCCTTATCCAAAGTTGATATTTTTTAAACCATATAAATCTAAGAAAAGAATGGCCTTCTGTCAAGGGGACCCTGCTTTCCTGCTTTCCCTGCTTTCCCAAACCCACCATCTAATTTCCACTTAAAACTACTCCCTTTGGGTGTGGATTCTTTGCTTTTCACAACTAATCCCCGTCATTCTCCTGATAAATAACATGCCCGCAGGACTTGCAATGGGAGGCGTCTCTGTCATTTTTGCCCTTTTTTCCTTATGGTTTTCTTTAGTATCTTTTCGAAGGATACCCATTCTTGGACAGAATACCCGCATCCCTCGGGCAGGATACCATTCATAAAAAACATGTCCTTTTCCGGAAAATCCCTGCAGATCTTTAAGCGATTATCGTGATCGCGGCAGGAGCCGTCTTCCTGAAGACATGTACATGCGAACTCGAGAAAGCCTTGTTCATCTCGGCCGATAATCTTAAAACGCTCATAATCAGAGTTGGCCTTAACAAGTTTGTAAAACGTATTTTCAGAAGTTACCCACCTGCCTTTTATTTCAAGGCATAATTTCCGACAGCAGAGGCCGCATTGAAGGCAGCTGCCGGATATGATGATGTCCCTGCCAAGCAGTTTTAGTTTTATATATCGGATCAGGCCGGTTAGGGTGAAGGAATTAACCATGATTTAAGATATTTAATTTAACTTGTAACCATAAATGATTTTAAAAGCACTCTAAAAGCAAGGTCGTGATCCGGACTTGATTCTTAACGCAGCCAATTCCTGAGCCGTTGAATCGCGTCTCTGAGGGTTTCATCCTTTTTACAGAAACAGAAGCGCACAAGCTCACGCCCCTTTCGCCTGTCCTTCCAGAAACAGGAGCAGGGTATGGCCGCTACGCCTGCCTGCTCTGGAAGCATACGGCAGAAGGAAAGATCATCATCAAAACCCAACGGGGTGATATCAGCGAGGACGTAATAGGCCCCTTCAGGCGGATGGATCAGAAATCCAAGGTCCCCGAGTGCTTCGCAGAGCCAGATGCGCCGCCTGGTATAATCGCTGAGAAGGCTGGTGTAGTAAGTGTCGGGAAGATCCATGGCAAAGGCCATGGCCTGCTGTATTGGCGGATTGCCGCAGAAGGTAATGAACTGGTGACTCATGCGCACCGCGCGGGAGAGTTCGGGGGCTGCTATCACATAGCCCACCTTCCATCCGGTCATGGAGAAGGTCTTGGCCGTAGATGAGACGATAAATGCGCGGTCCCTGAGTTCGGGCACACTCAGGAGGGGAACATGCCTGCGGCCGTTGTAGACCAGATGCTCATAGACCTCATCCCCGATGGCAAAGGCGTCATGTTTTTTACATAGGTTACCGATGAATGCCAACTCATCCCGGCTGAACACCTTGCCGCAGGGGTTTTGCGGGTTGTTGATCACGATGGCCTTGGTCTTGGGACCAAAGGCCTCAGCAAGCTCTTCCCTTGGAAGCCCGAATTCGGGGTCTTTAAGGGGTACATAGCGTATACGCGCCCCTGCCATGGAGGCCAGGGGCGCGTAAGCGTCATAGGTTGGTTCAAGCAAAACGACCTCATCACCCGGCTCCAGGATGCCCAGCATTGTGGCGCACAATCCTTCTGTCGCGCCTGAGGTGACCGTTACCTCGTCATCCGCATCCACGGATAATTGGTAAAATCGGTTCATCTTTCGGGCTATGGCCCGGCGAAGTTCCGGGATTCCCAGGGATGATACATACTGATTGGGTCCGCGCATGATACCGTCTGCCGCCATCTCCCTGATCTTCTCGGGTCCGTCAAAGTCCGGAAAGCCCTGCGAGAGGTTTACGGCGTCATGGGCCTCCGCCAGATCGGTCATTTCGGTAAAAATAGAGGTCCCATAGGGGCGCAGCGCCTCAATCACAACTTCTTTCATTCCCTTACCCCTTTCTGTTGGCATTGGTGTCAAGCCTCGACTGTTGATTTGTATGAGGCAATAGGCTTTGCCTGAATAATATATTGAAATCCGGCGATATCTATCTCTTCAAGACAATATCTACTACCTATTTGACCATCGCATGGGCCAGTGGAATTCCCCAAAAGATATCGTCTTGAAGAGAGAGTCATCGCCTTCTATCGTTAATACACTCTTTTAGGGTGTAATAAAAGTTTCGTCCTTTAGGCGCGGAGTCTTTATTGGGAAAAATAATGCCCATACAAGGAAACAAAGCCCAAGGATGAAGGCCGTGATTGACGTGATGCCGTATGCTCCCAGGGTGCCGCCGAGCCCGGAGGTCGCGATGATAGGTTGAAACGCCAGGGGCGATAGGAATTGTCCCAGAAAGTTGCATGTTGACGACCCCCCCAGGATTCTGCCTCGGACATGCAACGGAGCCAGTTCAGACAGCCAGATCAGGATATTTGGCATCATGAAGCCGAACCCGAGGCCGCACAGGGTCATGGCGTACATTACGACGGAGTATCTGTCTGCAAAGGCAAGGATTCCGAAGCCGAGACCGGTGACGAGGAACAGGACCGCGAAAACCGACAGGTATGATAAGAACTTGCGAATGTGCTGGTACTGGGATGCGACTATCGCTCCAATAAACGACCATTGCCCCGTGGCTATTCCTATCTGAGTGGCAGACGCGTCTGTCATCTCTTTGAGGTAGAAGGGGAGCTTCACGGGAATGATGTAAAAAATAATCCATCCGATTGAGCCGATACCGTACAGGAGAAGTATGTATGACCAGGGAATGGCCTGAGACGGTTTTTGAATATCCCGTCCTATCTTGCCTGGCAACCGAGGTTCCTCTATCCACATATACGCGCACGGCAGCACAATAAACGCCATGAGATAGAGGGCAAAGGGGGCACGCCAGCTCAGGTCTGCCAGAAACCCGCCGGCAACGAGAAAGACGACACCGCCAAAATTTATAAAAGCTACCCTAAAGCCCATGAACTTCTGTCGTTCAATGCCGCTGAAATAGTCCGCGATCAGCGTCGCCGTACAGGTCACCAGACCGCCGACAGCCGTGCCAAGGAGTACGCGCCCAATGATCAGGTCCCAGATGGAGTTCAGGTAGAGCCCGCTGCTGCCGGCCAAGCCATACAGCGTGAGTGACGCCAACAGCAGTGGTTTTCGTCCGAACCGGTCAATGATCAGGCCCGCGATTGGCGCGAAGATTGCTATGAACAGGGCGGTAATTGTCAGGACAAGAGGAGTCAGGATCTCCACGTTTGGCACTTCCTGAAAAGCGGCTTGAATTTCAGGAAGCGAGGGTGAGATGATAGCCCCGGCCATAATGGTCATACTGCTGGTGACCAGTATTACGGCCTTTTTGCCCAGCATACGGCGGTTATTCTTATCTGATTGTATATCCGGGAAGTTCATTACTAACTCCGTTTTCTGGGATAAGATAGTAGGTAAATGACGGTTATGTGTCAACAGATATTATTCAATAATCTTGACACAGAAACGTCATTTTTCTATGCTCCTTTTTACTACACACGACGGGTTTTCTATCAATACAATCATCCACGGCAACAGCCCCCTGGAAAAGGCAATCAGAGAAGGAGGTGAACCATGAAAAAATGGGACTGACTCTTCTGATAAGTTTGATTGTGGTCAGCTTATTACCTGGATTTTGCACCAAGTATCGTAGCGAGGCGCCGAAAGCCTTGTGTTTAAAGCGAAGTTGGAGTGATTTTGACCCGCAAGCATATTATCCATATGGTGAGGATCAAAATCATGAAACTAGCTTTAAAGATAAGGCGCTTCAAGCCGCAGTAGATAGTTGGTGCAAAATTCAGGTATTATATTATGGAGCGCCCGTTCATTCCGGCACAGACCTGTCAGCACGGGAAGCGTGTCTTGATACCATTAACCTTGAAGAACCCCTATCAAAGGCTGAAAAGTATAAACAAGGCCCTGACAATACCCCCGCCTTCATATCCCCCGGGACATACAATACCTACAGCATGCTGGACGATGAGCTGACGGAAAAGGAACAGAAAAGACGCAGGCAAAGGGAAAGATTGGAGATAGAGCCATTCAGGAAGACAGTAGTTCCGCCGGGCAGTAAGACCTTTACTAATTTCATCGGAATGAAGTTCGTTTTAATTCCCCCCGGCAGTTTCATGATGGGAAGCCCACCGGAAGAGAGGGTGCGGTTGAAGCATGAGATTCGGCACTGGGTAACGATATCAAAGCCCTTTTTCTTGCAGACGACCGAGGTGACACAAGGTCAGTGGAAGATAGTGATGGGGAATAATCCTTCCTCATTTAAAGAATGCGGGGATGAGTGTCCTGTGGAGAGCGTCTCCTGGTACGATGCCCTGGAGTTCATAAAATGGCTTAACCAGATGGAGGGGACAGACAGATATCGCCTGCCCGCTGAAGCTGAGTGGGAGTATGCCGGTCGGGCCAATACCAGCACCCGGTTCTGGACCGGGGCCTGTATTTCAACGGACCAGGCAAACTATAACGGGAAATATCCCCTTTCCGGTTGCCCAAAAGGGGTATATAGAAAAAGGACAATTAAGACAGGAAGTTTTTCTCCGAACCCCTGGGGGTTGTACGACATACACGGTAATGTATGGGAATGGTGTCAGGACTTATACGGGACATATCTCAAGGGCGATGTCAAGGACTCTACCGGGCCTTCCTACGGCAGATTTCGTGTATTAAGGGGCGGCAGCTGGTACACCAAGGCCAAATATGTCCGCTCAGCCAATCGCAACATCTTCAGCCCGAAGCACAGCAACTACCTCATCGGATTTCGGGTTGTCAGGGATTTTTGATTTACTTTCATGTAACTGCTCAGGTAGATAGGCTGTAGGAAAGAATCATGCGTGATCATACGAAGCTCAGAGCGTTTGAATTGGCTGACGAAGTGGCGCTTCTGGTCTATCGAGCTCATAGAGAATTTCCTGAGGAGGAAGTATATGGGTTGACTTCCCAAATGAGAAGAGCTGCGATTTCAGTTCCATCAAAGATCGTTGAAGGGTACGCACGTGAGAGTCAGGCCGAGTATTTCCGCTTTTATACAAAGGCAGGTTGTATTACTTTGATATTAGCCGGTTCTCACCAGGAAGCAGGCCCGAAGATATAGATGAGCTTGAGATAGTTGTTAAAAAAAACAATAATTTTTCAAAGAATATACAGTGAGACAGTAATGTCCGGTTAGGATTTTGCATTAATGACATTTGTATTCTAAAGATGGCCGGTGGGGGTCTCTTTTCAATGGCGAACGGGTTAGAAGCAAAACTTTTATAAAAGGCGCCTGCCGGGCGGACGGAATGCCCACATCCACCATCTAATTTCCACATCATCCATGCGGACAAAGGATTTTGGTCTGTCCCTGGGCACCAGCAAGGTATTTAGATGTCTGCAAGTTGAGCCCGCGAAATCCCGATAGGAGCGGGACAGATGATGTCTTGATGGTGGATCAGGGAATGCTTCTCCGTTATTCAGCCTCGTTCAGATCGGATAATATCAGAGGAAGCCCCCGTCCGCCTCCTCCGGCTTCATGCGGATGCACTGCACATAATGCAGTTCGACCATGGAAAGAGACCCCCGCCGGCCATTAACTTCCATATGCCGGCATTACAAAACCCTAACCGGACATGACGTGAAAAAGCCAGAATGCCCCGGGCTTTGCACGGGGATGTATGGCCGTAGTGGTTTGGGGGCGGAGCCTCCAAAATCAAACAGGCTTTTTCCTTAGAAGAACCCCGACCTTTGGTCGGGGTTCTTCACTGATTTAATATGGTTTTAATTATCCCCGTTTTCCTCAATGTCTTTACTAAGAGCCAGGTATTTATAGGCCTCACTAAGCACCAGTTTGGCTTTGGGGATATCATTAACATCAAGACTGTTTGTGGATTTCCATTCTCCATCTGCATTTTTGTATCGTTTCTGGAAAGAGGCCTTTTTAGTTCTCATTTTTTTCCCGTCTTTTGTAGTTATTGTATTTTCAAAGATAGATACCTCGCATGCGCCACATTTAAATCTTTTTTCCGGTTGTGCCATCTGTTCTTACCTCCGTTTTTTTATAACTACTCAGGTTGTCAGGTTCACGGTTCATGGTTCACGGTTGGTCGCCTTGCACCCCCCATATTTTTTGAGATAATTGATAAAACCACGAACTGCAGCACGTGTTCGTCTGGCTTGCTTGAAGACATCTTTGAATTCGCCGTGCGATATGTATTCTTCCTCCACAGCGATGTAAAGCTCGCGCTGGACTTCCGAGCAAGACCGCTTAGAATACCGCAAGAAACGGATGAACTCCCCATTCGTCTCGGATTCAAAACCTTCGGCAATATTATGCATTGATGATCCGGCAGAATCTTGTATCTGTCTCTTTAGCCCATAGTTGATAAATGCCAGTACATCGATTACAGCACGAAGTGCCAGTTGCCAAGCCTCAATATCTTCAAACCGTTTAATTTTCATCTCATCCTAACCTTGAACAGTGAACCCTTGAACCATGAACCTGAGTAGTTGTTTTTACGGAAAAGTATCTACAAGATTTGTGCCAGAATGTGCCTGGGCAATAGGACATCAGGAAGAGCTGAGGTATGAGGGGTTTTTCATTGATTGATACATGAAAGAATAGGAGTTAAATGCACATAAACTTGTGTGATAGTGCACAAAATAAAGGGCAAAAGTACACTATATTTTATACTGTAATGATCCAAAACAGTTGTTTTGGTTATTAAATAAAATGAAAAAAGTGCAGGTATTTCAGGTTTGTTTTTATACGGCAGGAACGACGATGGTTGATTTTGATGGTCGTCTCTCCCCGCCAATTTTCCTTCCCTTCAAATCACTTTTCCTTGCCATAAGAATATCTCTGAAAGTCGGACACAGCCTTGGCGAGGGGTCTCCCCCGGCCATTAATGTCCTCCGCACTCTGAGAGGTTTCTTAGAATAAAATTGCAATTATTGCAATTTCATGCCATCTATTCCCCCAGATGTTAAACAAATTATTGATGAAGCACTCAGGAGAGGCCAATACGCGCTTTCAGAATACGAGTCCAAACAAATCTTGGGAGCTTATGGCATTCCTGTTATTGAAGAAGTATTGGTGCGCCATATTGAAAACCTACTTACCGCTACCGAAAAAATCGGCTATCCTTATAGTTATTAAGGTTTGTTCGAGAGGAATCTCCCACAAAACGGAAACGGGTTTAATTCATCTGAACATAAGAAATGATACTGAAGCTCTTGTGGCGTATAAAAAGATCATGGATCGCATGGATGGCGGCGATAAACAAGTATTAATTCAGCACAGATGGTCAAAGGGAAACGAGAACTTATGGTTGGCATGACTGGGGACCCCCGATTCGGCCCCTGTGTGATGTTCGGGCTGGGAGGTGTATTCACCAAGGTGTTAAATGACACGGTCTTTCGAGTTGCCCCATTTGAAAAAAGTGACGCCTTTGAAATGATGTATGAGATCAAAGGACATAAAACCCTGGAATCCGCCCGCGGTATGGAGAGTGTGGATAAAGATAATCTGGCGAAAACCCTGGTTTCGGTGGGCCAAATCGGTATTGAGAATGATAAGATCAGAGAGATCGACATCAACCCGGTAATTATTACCGCCGACAAACCAATAGCAGTAGATGCCCTAGTGCTATTGGAAAGGAATTAAGCCATGGTATGTCCCTCAGATTTAAACATCTTTCTTAACCCGAAATCTGTTGCCGTCATAGGGGCCTCGGAGCGACCCGGATCTTGGGGAACCTTTATCATGGAAGGGCTTCACTCCGTAAAATATCCCGGTATCATATACCCGGTGAACAAGCAGGCCCAACGGATTTTCAATTTACCCAATTTCAAAGATATCAGACACATCAAAGAACCCGTGGATTTAGCCGTTATTGCCATTCCGGAAAAATATTTGGAAGAAACAATAGCAGCCTGCGGGCAAAAAAAGGTAAAGGGAATCACGATTATCACTGCCGGATTTGCAGAAACCTCTGATAGGGGGATTCAAACCCAGGAACGATTAACCCGACTTGCCCATTCCATGAATATGAGGTTGCTGGGACCAAACGTCAGCGGCACCTTCAACCTCTATGAAGGATTTTATGCCTCATCTACCCATTCCAAGAATCTCCTAAAAACGCCCATAGCCGCCGTATGCCAAGGGGGTTTTGCCATTCACGATCTCCTTGCCTCGGCTTCGCATCAAAAAATGGGCATCGGGAAATTTGTCCACACCGGAAACGAGGCGGATCTGACTGTGACCGATTTTCTTGAATTTTTTGAAAAAGATCCTGAAACCCAGGCCATTGTGATGTATTTAGAAACGATTCGGGATGGGAAACGGTTCATGGAGGTCGCAAGGAGAGTCAATCAAGTAAAACCCATTATCGTTTACAATGGAGGCAGGACAGCCGACAGCGCTCGCGCTGCTCAAAGTCATACAGGAGCCCTATCAAGTAAGTGGCAGATAACCAAGGGCATGTTCAAACAGACGGGAATCGTCATTTCACCTGCAATGGAACTTTTAATTCCTTTGGCTCATGGCCTCATAGAACGGCCCCAAATGAGAGGGGGACGAATAGGTATCATCACAATGGGTGGATCTTGGGGTGTCGCCCTGACCGATTGCTTGGTGGAATCCGGACTGACCGTTCCGGAATTCAGCGATGGTCTTCAGGGAAAATTGAGGGATCTGGGTCTACTTTCTCGGGCTTCTTCAAAAAATCCGGTCGACTTCGGAGCGTCGGGCAAATTCAATGAGACTGACTTCTTACTCTCCCTCGGCCGGGAAATAATGCATTCCGGCGAAGTGGATGCAGTAGTTTTGCATGGATTCGGTAGAGCAGGAATGGACTCACAGGAGACGGAAACTTTAAGGTTTTTTCGGGAATCTGAAAATAAACATATCATGGGTTTTTCTGATCTTGAGAGAGAAATTGGTTTGCCGGTTTTTATCGGGAATCATCACGGCTTTTGGGGAAGTAAAACTATCAGCGAACTTAATGAACAGGGGTTGCGGGTTTATACCCGGCTCCATGATATTGCCTGGATGCTCTCAGCCATGGCCGAGTATTGGAGTAAAAAGTTGGTATGATAAATTGTTATACATTCCCACAGGCGACATATAGATTAAAAAAGTTATTGGGTAAGATTCATAACCAGCTTGGTCCGTGGAGAAGTGATTGAGAGGGCGTAAACCTTTTAATCATTTTAGAAGCTGATAATATATATTGTACATCAGACATATCTGGTGTTATGGCCAGCTGATATCCTGAGGGTGTAAGAAGAATGGAAAAAGAAAGGACAGGAATAAATAGATGTGGGTGATCAATATTCAACACTGGCTTGATGAGGCAAAGACCGAGGCAGGCGTTCCCCAGCTAAAGCTGAAGGTCAAGAAAATGTCGGAAATCATAACCTATGCCACCTCATTAGAGGCCGGTATTCCGACAGATTCAACACCTAAATGCTGGCGCCGGCCCGGACGGAAACCATGTAAGGGGATTCTCGACATTCACCTTGATCCGACAACGAATCAGATTCACTGGTCTTGTGGCAATTGCCATGATGAAGGCCTTATCAGTGGCTGGCAAGGTCTAATCTGGGATATGCTGAATTCTCCTTCCAATGTTCACTGAATAGATATTCTCCTCCTAGATGGAACGCCTCTTAAATCTTTCCATAAGGCATGGCGGGCATCCCTTGGGGAAGCCGGGATCAAGGATTTCCATTTCCACGACCTGCGGCATACTTTCTGCTCAAACCTTCTCCTCTCAGGAGCAGGCCTTAAGGAAGTCAAGGAGATGATCGGCCGTTCAGACATCTCAATGACTGATAGGTATGCTCACCTCACTATTGAATTCAGGCATGGGAAACAGCAACAATTGGCAGAGCACTACATGAACGGAGCACACGCCGCTGACTGAGTGGGGGAGACATAGCTTGGAGCAATCCCGAATTAAAGGATTTTGCCCGCCTCCGCCTGTCGGCTTCCGTCTTCGTCAGGACTCTGACGCGACAAGACGTCGCGGCAGCCTTCACTCTCCGCTTTGCTCTGAACGGAGGATGGCGTGCCAAGGCGTAGTTCGAAACGATGATTATGAAGGTGATGTGTCTAGCCCGACTTCGCTTTTAGCTCCGTCGCGGCAGTCTTCGCTCTTCACTCCGTTTCGAACGAAGACTGGTCGGGGCGAGAGGATTTGAACCTCCGACATCCTGCTCCCAAAGCAGGTGCGCTTCCAGACTGCGCCACGCCCCGAGCTTGCTTATTTATTCTTCACAAAATATAAAAAGGATGGATAACCTGTGTATGCTTACCTCCGACACTCCCGCAAAAGCAGCGAGATGCGCTTCCAGACTGCGCCACGCCACGGAAGGTCTATAAAATATATCTTTAGGCATACAATATCAAGCTATAAAATAGGGATATGTTTGATGATCTTTTTATTGACTTTAACTGCCTGAGATATTTAAATAAGGCCTAAATTTAATTCTGATACTAAGAGTTTACCATGAAAGACATACAAAATCATAAGGATGACAGGAACATAGACATCGACCAGGTGGGGGTGAAAGGGATCCGTTACCCTATCACCGTTCTTGACAAGAATATGGGGAAGCAGCAGACAGTTGCCAGGATCAATATGTATGTGGATCTGCCGCGATATTACAAGGGGACCCATATGAGCCGTTTTGTGGAGATACTTAACGAGCACAGCCGGCGTATATCCCTTCAGAACTTTTCAGATATCCTGGAGGAGATGAAAGAGCGTCTGGATGCCCAAAGCGCCCATATGGAGATCTCCTTTCCATATTTTGTAAAAAAGAGGGCTCCCGTGTCAGGGAGCGAGGGTCTCATGGAATACAAGTGCACCTTTAGGGGTTCGCTTAATAACGGGAGCGATCTCGTGACCATCATCCAGGTCCCGATCTCCACCCTCTGTCCATGCTCCAAGGAGATAAGCGATTTCGGCGCCCATAACCAGCGTGGCGAGGTGAAGCTCCAGGTCAGGTTCAAAAAGTTTATATGGATAGAGGACCTGATCAGCCTTGTGGAGGAGTCCGCGTCCAGTGATGTCTATTCCGTGCTCAAGCGGGAGGATGAGAAATACGTGACCGAGAGGGCATATGACAATCCTAAGTTTGTGGAGGATGTTGTAAGGGATATTGCCCAGAAATTGAATAAGGACACGAACATTACCTGGTTCGCAGTGGAATCGGAGAACTTCGAATCCATTCACAACCATAACGCGTATGCCTATATAGAGAAACATAAGAAGCATGGATAGACATTCATGATACTTATGGATACAAATACACTCTCATCCCAGATAATAGAAGCGGCAAAAACCATACATAAAGAACTCGGACCAGGCCTGTTGGAATCTGTCTACAAGGCCTGTATGCTCATGGAATTGAAGAATATGGGGGTAGAAGCAAAGTCCGAGGTCCCTTTGCAGATCTTCTATCGCGGACAGAAGGTTCAGGAGGAAGGGTTTCGACTGGACCTGCTGGTCGAAGATAGTATTATCGTTACGCTGAAGTCAGTAGAAGAGATCCAATCATTACATAAAAAGCAGCTTTTGACCTACTTGCGTCTTGCAGACAAACCGCTTGGCCTGTTGATCAACTTCAATAAGACATTCCTCATGGATGGCATCAACAGGATTTCAGGAGGATAGATATGAGGAATGATTTGAAGAAGATGTACCGCACAGTGATGGATGACCATTTCCCCCCGGACGTTACCATCTCTTTCGGGGATCAGGCGCTGGTATATAGAAAGAGGGCATGGAAGATCCCTGACGGGAAGTCAGGCGAGCTGATAGAGAAGGGGTTGCGTTATGGTGAAAATCCCGGCCAGGAGGCGGCCCTGTATGAGCTTGTTAACGGGAACCTTGTCATGGGTGAATGCAAGTTTATCGAGCCCCTTAAAGGTCTGGTGTCGGCCATTACCGATGAAGATATGATCCAGGCAGGAAAGCATCCCGGCAAGACCAACCTGACAGACATGGATAACGCCATCAATATCATTAAGTATCTAACGGAAGGCGCGGTGGCTGTAATTGTAAAGCACAACAACCCCTGCGGTGTGGCCTACGGGGCAAGCCTTTCAGAGGCCTACCAGAAGGCCAATATGGCTGACAGGATCGCGGCCTTTGGCGGTTGCGCGGTATTTAACCGGCCGATGGACAAGCCGACGGCCGAGCTGATCTCGCAAAACTACCTGGAGGTTGTGGCAGCCCCGGATTATGAAGAGGGGACCATCCCGATACTGACAAAGAGCGCAAATCTCCGGATCGTGCGCATCAATAATATTGATAACCTCCCCTATTATGCCAATGCCAGGTACATAGACTTCAAGAGCCTGATTGACGGCGGGCTGATCATTCAACAGTCTCCACTCAATCGCGTAAGTTCCTCCGCGGATCTCACGATTGCCGGTACAGAGTACAAGGGAGAAAAACATACTATTGCAAGAAAACCTACAGATGAAGAATTTGCCGACATGCTGTTCGGTTGGCAGGTGGAACAGGGCATCACCTCCAACTCGGTGATCTATGTCAAGGACGGTGTTACCATCGGGATAGGGACCGGGGAACAGGACAGGGTAGGAGTGGCTGAGATAGCCATCTTCAAGGCCTACACCAAGTATGCCGACGCCATCTGTTTCAACAGACACGGTCTTCCTTACAAGGAGCTGGAGCTTATGGTCAAAGGAGGAGAAAAAGATCCCGGCCTTCTGGAAGAGATTGAAAAAGAGACCAAAGAGGCAAAGGGCGGACTGATCAATGCAACAATGGTATCCGACGCTTTTTTCCCTTTCAGGGATGGTGTGGCTGTGGCCATCAAGGAGGGGATAAGGGCCATTGTGCAGCCGGGCGGGTCCCTGAGGGACTTTGAGGTCATCCAGGCGTGTAATGAGGCCGATCCACAGGTGACCATGGTCTTTACCGGACAGAGGGCATTCAAGCACTAGCAACGCCTAAAAAAGTAGAAGGGTGTGAGGTCTTTTATTATCTCTTATCCAGCTCGAAGTGTCTGACAAGAAAATCTGCCAGTCTTTTAACATCGCCTGTTCCAAACCTTGGCACGTCAAGATGGACATCCGCATCCGTCATAATGGCGATCAGCGTCTCATCGTTCTCACAGACGGGTCTGTCGTGGACCTCGGGCCTGAATATCTCCACTTTTGGGATGTCCGCTTTCTTATAGCCTTCTGAAATAACGATATCCTTACCATTGAAAAAAGGAAGCAATTCCTCAAGACTATGATCATGATCAACATCCATTACCATGCCGATCATATGGGGGGATGATATAATGGTCGTTTCTGAGCCGGACTGCTTGTGCCTCCGGCTGTCCTTGCCCGGGTGATCGATATCAAAGTCGTGGAGATGATGTTTAATGGTCCCTACACGTAACCCCCTTTTCCTGAACTCAGGGATAAGTTTTTCCATGAGGGTGGTCTTGCCTGATTCGGACCTGCCTACAATGGTAACAAGGATAGGGAGCCGTGATCCTTTTTCAGGGTCATTTATCCTTTTATCCGTATCTTTCTCTTTCATGACGTTATTCTGTATGTTTAAAGATTGACCTGAAGACCTTATCATCTGCCTCCAGGCACTCTTTTTTCAGCAGGGTGTATTTTGCGAGGAGGTCCTTGCCTTCCTCGGTAAGGCGGGACCCCATCTTCCTGTCAGTGTCCACGATCTTGAGCTTCATGGCCTTCTCTGTTGCCTTGATCCTGCCCCAGACGCCCTTGTATGACATCTTCATGTTTTTTGCGGTCTGGTTTATGGATCCTGTTTTTTCAATATCTTCCAGGATCTCCATCCTGCCCTCTCCCATGATGATGTTATCGTCTTCATCCACAACCCAGTGTTTTGAATGTATTCCAAAGGATACCATCTTGATCGACTCCTTTTTTATTATAACCGGAAAACCACGTCCTCTGAGAGTGTCTAAGATTCCCGCCTCTTGTGGGAAGTCAGAGAAAATTGGTTATGTCTGAAAAGGTTAGTCTAATTCGGCAATGCCCATCTCTTCAAGGCGATATCTACTACCTTTTAGGGAAGTGGACAAATATTTGGGCTTTACCACGTAAGTTGCAGATTCCAAGCGGTTCTCAGGCATAAAACCTAAATATTTGACCACTGCAGAGGCCTGTGGAATTTCAAAAAGATATCGCCTTGAAAAGACAGCCATTGCCTTCTTCAGACAGATACACCCCTTTGGGCGTGGATTCATTATTCAGAGTTTCTGATGAAGGCTGGCCTCAACCTACCTCCATCCAGAATTTACCGCTTTTTGATGGGTCATATCCGCCAAGGCCCTTAACCCTGTTCTTAAAACCAGGTGATCTGATTGTCTCAATGACCACTTGAATATTAGGATTCTCTAAAATGGAGGACGGAATGATCAGGTCATATTGTTCTCTCACCATGGGAACAAAATCCAGACCAAGCGCCTTGGCCGCCGCAAAGATACCCATGCCGCAATCTGCCGCGCCGCTCAGGACATCCACGGCAACTGCCATATGCGTGAACTCATCGTGATCATATCCCTCGATGGAGTCAGGGTTTATTCCGGACTGTTCCAGTCTGTAATCAAGGAGCACGCGGGTGCCGGATCCTGCCTGACGGTTAACAAAGGTTATGTCATCTCTGGTGAGATCCATGATACCTTTTATGCCTTTGGGATTTCCCCTGGCAACGATCAGGCCCTGATCCCTCAGGACCAGGTGAAAAACGCCTACCTTGATGTTTTTGAGATATCTCTTGATATAGGAAATATTGTATTCACCTGTTTCCGTATCCAGGAGATGTGATCCTGATATATGGCATATCCCTTTTCTGAGCGCCATAAGGCCACCCAGACTACCGACATTCCCGGAAGAGATTCGGATGTTGTCGCCCCGCCTACGGATCTCATCAGCAAGGATATCAATGGTAATATCGTGACTGCCGATAACGACCACGGTGTTTCGGATCTCTTCCTCTTCCACCAGAAGCTCTGCCTCCACATGTTCATCCTGGGTCACCCCCTCGGAAAGGGCCGGGATACGAAGAATACCTTCAGCCCTGGTCAAGGTGGTAATGGAACCGGCAGCCCGCGACAGGGGCGTGGCGACTGCTTGCTCTCCCACCCTGCCGATATTAACCCGTAAAAATTCTTCGGTCCCCAGCTTAGAGGGGATATCCCTGGAGGGCTGAACTGTTATGGATTTTGTACTGGGAGGCCTTAGACCTTGAAGACCGTATAGCAGTGGTTTGACAAACTGCTCAAAGGATAACGCGGCTGAAACCATATAGCCGGGATTGCCGACTACGGGCTTACCCTTTATGGTCCCCAGAATAGTAGGCTTGCCGGGCATCATGGCCACACCATGGACAAGGACCTCTCCCATCTCTTCAATGATGTTGGCCGTATAATCTTTACTGCCGGCAGATGACCCGGCATTGATAATGACCAGATGCGCCTTGGAATCGACAGCCCTTTCCAGGGCCTCGCGGATATCCCGCTCGATATCGGAGACGATATCGTAGATTATCGGGATACCGTGACACTCACGGATAAGACCTGAAAGGGTGAGGGAATTGGATTCGAGGAGCTGATTCTTTTTCAGCTGTTCCGGCTCCTTGAGATCCCTATGGTGCACAAGCTCGGATCCAGTGGGAATAATAACCACCCTTGGTCTCTTCCATGCCTTGAGAGAGAAAACGCCTGCTGAGACGAGTGCGCCCATATCATAGGGTCGGATCCTTTGGTTCCGGGGAAGGAGCAGCTGGGTGGCGACTATATCCTCACCCACCTTTCTTATATGTTGCCGGGGATGGGCCGGAGAACGGATCTCTATGTTCTCGTCATCCAGTTGATGGACCTTTTCGATCATGATGACCGCGTTAAAGCCGTCGGGGATCGCGTGACCGGTGTTGATCCACAGGGCGTCTTTACCGATCCTGAGGATCTTCGGATTCTTCTCCGTGGTGCCATAGGTATCTTCCGCATTTACCGCGATACCGTCCATGGCAGCAGAGTGGTAAGAGGGCGCGGATATCCTGGCAAATATGGGCTCCGCGGTAACGCGGCCCAGTGATTCTTCGGTGGAGATCTCTTCAGCGCCGCTCCTATATTCATGTCCGAATCTGGAAAAAAATATCTCTTTGGCCTCTTCAAGGGTCTTCATGGCCAGGTAAACATGCCTCTTCAACCGGAGCCTCCTTTTATAGGGTTAAAGACCATAACTCTTACCTTCTGACCCTGGTAAAGCCCCTCAGTATTCCTGTCCACCCGGAGCAAACCATGGGCCTCCACCAGTGTGGAGATAAGTCCTGATTTGCCGAAGATAGGTTCGGCCATTAATCCGTCACCCTTTTTTTCTAATCTTACCCTTAAATAGTCATCTCTCCCGCTTGCCGATTCGATGTTTCTGCTCAGTTCGGCCTCTACCTCATATGATGTCCCGGAAAGAGCCCTTTCTCCTGATAGCCCGGCCAGGAACGGAGCGAGAAAGACTTCCGCCACCACCATGGCAGAGGCTGTATGACCGGGAAGACCGAATATGGCGCGGGAACCGATCTTCGCGATGATTGTGGGTTTACCCGGACTGATGGAGATACCGTGGACAAGCAGTTCCATATTATCAAAGGTTTCAAAGACCTTCAGGGTCAGGTCCCGGGTTCCTACTGAACTGCCTCCCGATATCCATACGGTATCCGCCCTGTCCAGGCCTTGCTTTACTGTATCTTTGAGTTGCTCGAAATTATCACCGCACAATCCCAGATTAATCGGTTCAGCGCCGGCCTGTCGGCAAAAGGCGCTCAGTGTATAGCTGTTTATATCCCGGACCTGTCCCGGTTCAGGCCTTTGATCAATAGGGACAACTTCATCCCCCGTGGATATGATAGCGACTTTTGGTCTCTGAAAGACCGAAACCCGGGATATGCCAAGGCCGGACATTACACCCAGATCCTGAGGTCGTAATGTGTGACCTTTTTCAAGGACAGTCTTCCCCTTTTTAAAATCATCGTCCGGCTGTATCACATTCTCCAAGGGGGATATGGCATGGCTGATCTCAATGGTCTTTTCGTCCAGGGGATGGCTGTATTCCAACATAACCACACCATCAGCACCTTCGGGAAGCATGCCACCGGTGGAGATCTTCACGGCCGTACCGGGTCTGACGATGATGTCAGGACGTTGTCCCATGATAACCTCGCCTGTTAGATCAAGAAGCGCCGGCAGGCTTTCAGTCGCACCAAACGTATCTTTGGCCCTTACCGCATAGCCGTCCATGGAAGACCTGTAAAAACCAGGAAGGTTCTCCGGGGCCAAGACGTCTCTGCTTAAGGTCCGTCCCAGGGCGAGCTCAATGGATATCTTCTCATCTCCCGATGGACCAAAGCCTTTAAGAATTTCCAAGACCTCTTCAGAGGTTTTTACCTTGAAAAACACTCCTTTTAACTCTCCTTTTAAAAATGGGATCTAAAGATCACTATTTTTTCATCTGTTTTCAACTGATTCGCGAGCTTGGCAATCTCTTTCATTGCCTGCCTTGTCCCGAATAAATACTCAGATAATGAGGAAAGGCAGAGATGTGCGTTGGTAGATATGATTAACCGTAATAGCCCATGATTCATTATGTCATTCATGACATAACACAGCCGATAAAAATACGCAATCCCCATTGTATTCAGTAATGTCCGGTTAGGATTTTGCAATGCCGGCGTATTGAAGTTGATTGCCCGTAAGGGTTTGGGGGCGGAGCCTCAAAAATCAAACAGGCTATTTCCTTAGAAGAAGCCCCGACCTTTTGTCGGGGTTCTTCACTGCAGTGTATTGAAGTATGAATATTGCTTTAAATGTAATAGCATAGAGCGATATCTTTATTTAAGCCACTGATTTTATTGCAAATAAACGTCTGACCTGTCTTGTGCTTGCATTCCATGCCATATTAAGATAATTATATCATCTCTTGGAAAAGATATTAATGATAATGAGAGGCTATTGAAAATGAAAGACAAACGGAAAATCAGTCCGCTTTTGCTTGCTAATAATATTGGATCTCTTATGAGTAGAACACTTTTGAGGATGAAGCTTGAGCTCCAGCGTAGATTTAATGAAAATGGTTATCCCCTAACCACGGATCATTGGGGTATATTGCAGGTACTTTTTAAAGAAGACGGGTTATCTCAGATAGAATTGGCAAAAGCATTAGCAAAGGACACACCGAATATAACTAGGATGCTAGATGTGATGGAAAAAAACGGCTTCATAGATCGTAGGCCTGATCCTGATGATCGACGGAAACATCTGATCATTAAAACGAACAAGGCGGTAAAAATGAAAAAGGAGTTGTTCCTTATATCCTCATCTGCCCAGGACAAGATATTTAATAATATTTCAAAGAATGATTTAAAAAAGTTCAAAGATATGATGGAACGAATGTACGCCAATCTGGAATAACTGTTTATCAGTCCCTTCCTTTTGCATTTTTCAATATCCCATCAACAGATTTATTGCGGAAAAACTCCTAAATCATCAGTAATACTCACTCTGGCATGGTATTGACTCTTTTACTTTGTCTTGAAAAGCCACGCCCTTTGAGTGTGGTTAGGGGAAATTGGCTCTGCCTGAAAAGGGCAGTCTCTCCGGCAATGACTATCTTTTCAAGACGACCCCGCCCGGGCATGGCTACCTTTTGAGGAAGTGGCCAAATATTTGGGCTTTGCAAAGTCAGTTGCAGATTCCAAGGGATTCAGAGGCATAAAACCCAAATATTTGACCACTGTCCCGCCATAGCGGGATGGAATTCTAAAAAGATATCGTCTTGAAGAGATCCCGCCATAGCGGGACCTCCTATGTTCGATACAACCTTTTAGGGTGCAAACAAAGCTACATCCTTCTACCGCCAAATTTGGCGGGAATCTTCGATGGGCGGGGATCCGTTACTATCTGTCAGCCAATGCGGCGATTCCGGGAAGGGTCTTTCCTGCTAAATACTCAAGCGATGCACCACCTCCGGTAGAGATATGTGACATCTTATCTTCAACATTAAACTTCTTTGCGGCAGCAGCGCTGTCACCGCCGCATATAACGGACGTGGCAGGAGATTCAGCTATCGTCTCGGCAATCATCCTGGTTCCGGTGGAAAATGACTCTTTTTCAAAAATGCCCATCGGGCCGTTCCATACCACCGTCTTTGCGGTCCGCAATTTTGCCTTAAACAGTTCTATTGTCTTGGGTCCGATATCTACTGCCAAGAAACCTTCATTAATATCCGCGTCCTCAGTGGTCTTTATATGTTTTGGCTCATCAATGTTATCACATACAATGTGATCCACAGGGAGAAACATTTCAACACCCATGGTTTTTGCGTTCTCTAACAGTGATTTGGCAATATCGGCCATATCCTGCTCATAGCGAGAAGAACCGATATTTACCCCTTTCTGTTTAAGGAATGTGTATGCCATGGCTCCACCGATAATAAGCACGTCTATCTTTGATAACATGTTCTCTATAACCGGAATCTTGTCAGACACCTTGGCTCCGCCTAGGACCAGCGCAAAAGGCTTTTCAGGAGAGAGGTTTATCCTCTCAAAGTATTCTATCTCCTTCTGGACAAGGAAGCCTGCCACGGATTCAAGGTGATGAGTTACGCCTTCTGTCGAGGCGTGCGCCCGATGACATGTGCCAAAGGCATCGTTTACAAAAAGATCGCCCAGGGAGGCGAGCTGCCTTGCGAATTCAGGGTCGTTCTTTGTCTCTTCCTTATGGAATCGTAGATTCTCAAGGAGTACGACATCACCTGAATTCATGCGGTTAACCGCATCTTCAACACTAGAACCGATGCAGTCATCAATTTTTTTGACAGGCCGATTAAGCAATTCCTCAAGGCGTTTGCCAACAGGAGTGAGTCTCATATCTTCACGAACCTCCCCTTTTGGTCTTCCCAAATGACTCATAAGCATAAGTTTGGCGCCTTTATCCAATACATACTCAATTGTAGGCAGTGCCGCCCTTACTCTTTTATCGTCAGTAATGTTGCCGTTGTCATCGAGAGGAACATTAAAATCAACCCTAATCAACAGCCTTTTGCCTTTTATGGCAACGTCTGTCACATTTTTCTTTATCATTCCGAATTTTATCTCTCCTTCAAGCATCCAGAGACGCAATTGCAACTGATATAAGAGTAGATGGGCGTAAACCTGTAAATCACATGCGTCTCCAGGGATCAGGTATTTAAGGTTCCAGGATAATCTTATGTTCCACCAGGGAAAGGGACTTAATCCTGGCCTTGATCTTTTTTTCCTCTCCAAAGATGTTGACCAATCTTATCTGATCCCCCTCGGATTCAAAGCCGTCAACACTCTCAAGGACCATTTCTTCCTGTCCATTAACTAAAAGATAGGCTGTGGATTCACACATGGTAGTTACATCTCCTTAATAATTTTTACCGCGTGTTCAACCAGGTGAGGTAATGGTTCGTCAGTAATGCCCACAAGCATTATCTTTTCCTGAGTAAGGGGAATCAGTACCTTTTCCGCCTCGCTTGAGCATACGGCCTCAGACATCCTTGGCGTCACCTCACCCATCATGGCGTTGGCCATAATAATGGCCAAGGGACCAATAATTGCGTCCACCCTAGGGCAGGTATGGACGATAGCATTTTCGCCGGTCGCACCTTTGTTGGCACCGGCCTTCATCATGCGCGAGGTGGAAATGGAATTTGTTCCCAGGGCCAATATCTCCAGGCCGTCAGGGATATCTTTTCTGAGTCCCTTAATAATGGCGGAGCCAATCCCTCCACCCTGACCATCCATGACCATCACTATCAATTGAACACCTCAGTTAAAGAATAGGATTGCATATAGATACAGATGTGGATATATTCTAACATATTCCTTGAAATCGCAAGCAAATTTAGTAAATATTAAGTAATATCAGGTTGGGATTTCGCGGGCTCAACTTGCAGATATCTAATACCTAGCTGGAGCCCAGGGACAGACCAAAATCTTTTATCCGCATTGATGATGTGGAAATTAGATGGTGGATTTAGGCATTCCGTCCGCCTGGCAGGCACCTTTTATTGAACTTTTGCTTCTAACCCGGTTGCCATTGAAAAGAGACCCCCACCGGCCATTTTTTGGATACAAACATTATTAGCGCAAAATCCGAACCGGATATTACCGGCAAATATTCATAACACCTGACCTTTGGGCGTATCGAAGATCAGGCCAGGGTGGGACCTCCTTATGAAGCAAGGACTTAAGGATTGAATAAATGCGCCGATTCTTTTTACTTTGAGCAGCATAATATAACAATAACTCAGAAATTAAATATCATAATGTGGTTATATTATATACTATTACCTGTAACATTATATATTATCGGGTCCATACCTTTCGGTGTGCTGATAAGCCAAGGTGTTGCAAGGATTGATATTATCCGGAAGGGAAGCGGTAATACTGGTGCCACAAATGTGGCCAGAGAGCTCGGTATAAAATGGGGGTTCCTGACCCTTGTAATGGACCTCTTGAAGGGTTTTTCCCTGTCTTTATATGCTCCCGTATTATTCCCGACTTTGGGCTTGGACTGTAAATCGTGGGATTAGCCGCCTTCATCGGCCACCAATTTTCTCTTTTTCAAAGATTTCGGGGAGGGAAGGGTGTAGCCACGGTAATGGGCATATATCTTGCCGTCTCACCTGTTCCTTTTCTTATAGCCCTGTTCATTTTTATAATAGTGATCTATAAATCGGATTTTGTTTCCCTTGGGTCAATGATATCAGTCTCTTCCATGCCCATACTATTAATACTTTTCAGTGAATCATACGCGTTGATAATAAGTTCTTTGATCATGGCAGCCATGATATGCATCAGTCACAAAGATAATATTCAGAGGCTGTTAAGGGGAGAAGAGAGGAGATGGAGAAAAAGGTCTATCATGTCAGAAGGTCAAGAAGCCGAGTGAGTTCATCATCAGAATAGAAATAGATGTTAATACTTCCTCTATTCCCGCGTTTCTTTATATCTACTTTTGTACCCAATGACCTTTTGAGATCGTCAGCAAGGGATTGTATATAATGGTCCTGTTCCTCTTTTTTCTTTTTTACACGGTCACCCGGCCTCTTCTTTGTAATCAATTCCTCCAACTGGCGAACTGAAAGGGCCTTTTTGATTATCAGATTCCGGACTCTCTTTTGCTCATCCGCGCTTTTGAGCCCGGCCAGGACACGAGCATGGCCCATGGAGAGATGACCGTCGATCAGATCCTTCTGAATGACATGTGAGAGATTAAGTAGCCTTAGCATGTTGGTAATGGTAGAACGTTCCTTGCCAAGTTTCTTTGCAAGGGCCTCCTGGGTGGTATTGGCATCATCCAACCATCTTTTATAGGCAAGGGCCTCTTCTATGGGATTCAGGTCTTTTCTGTGAATATTCTCTATTAAAGCCAACTCCAGAGATTCAATGGGGGTGGTTTCTCTGACTACTACAGGTACCCTTTTAAGACCCGCCTTCTGAGCTGACCTCCATCGGCGTTCACCCGCTATGAGACGATACCCCTTTTCTGCCTTGCTTACCAGAATAGGTGTGATAATACCCGTCTCTTTTATTGACAGGACAAGTTCTTCCAGATCAGCATTTTTGAAGTCCTGGCGTGGTTGATACGGGTTTGGCTCTATTTCCTCTATTGGGCACTGAAAATACTCCTCACCCCCTGCTTCAAACCTGTTCGCTTCAGGGATAAGGGCCGATAATCCCTTTCCCAAGGCCTTACGTTTTGCCATAATTTCCTCCACGGCTAATCAGTTCTTTTGCCAGGGCAAGATAGCTCCGGGCACCTATGGACTTAATATCATAGAGAAGAATAGGCGTCCCATAACTTGGGGCCTCACTCAGCCGTACATTTCGAGGAATAATCGTATTGAATACTACCCCTTGAAAATGCCCCCTAACCTCATCCTCCACCTGCGCTGAGAGATTATTGCGGGAATCATGCATTGTTAACAGTATTCCGGCCAGATTAAGGGATGGATTAAGCCCCTTCTTGACGGCTTTGAGGATTTTCAACAATTCACTCAGCCCCTCCAGGGCGTAGTATTCGCACTGAAGGGGGACCAGAACCGAATCTGCGGCTGTCATTGCATTCAGCGTTAAAAAACCGAGAGATGGGGGGCAATCCAGGAAGATATAGTCATATTTTTCCTTTAGAGGCATAAGTCTTTTTTTAAGAAGGTATTCTCTATCATCAAAAATGACCATCTCCACCTCAGCACCTATCAAGTCATTCGTAGCACCCATGAGGAATAGCCCGGGCAGATCGGTCTCAGTGACAACGTTTTCCTCAGGTTCGGAGCCAAACATGAATTCATAAAACCCGTTTTCTAAACCAGACTTATCTACGCCTAAACCTGTTGTTGCATTACCCTGGGGGTCACAGTCTATAAGCAGACATGTTTTATCTGTCGACGCGAGGGAAGCGGATAGATTCACGGCGGTCGTGGTCTTGCCGACACCGCCTTTCTGATTTGATATGGAGATGACCTGTCCCATGACTCTCTTTGCGTCTTATAGAAAAGATAGATATTTCATAGGTGGAGCCGAAAAGCCGGAAAAGAAGGGCCCGCGAGATATATTTATAGACTCGTTTGACTTAATGCCCCTTTATCACAAACAGCAGGTTAAGCTGATAACATAATCACCTTCATTTGCAAAGAAAAAATAATGTTTCACGTGAAACATTATTATTGTGCGGCTCCATAATGTAGTTTCAAGACTATAAAGGGAGAGATTGTGAAATATTTCGCAAGCCCCTTCGGTTCCCGCGCATTTTGCAGTTCAATTGATGCCTTTGAAAAATGTTCAATTTTGCCCAAGATTAAGGAAGGCGATAATTTTAACCACAGGAATACATTGAGTATTTTGAGGATTAAAATTTAAGCCTGACACAGAGATTGGGCAAAAGGGGGCGTTTTTCAAAGGTCTCCAATTGTGTAACAGGGTAACAGCGAGCCCATTGTGATTGCGAAAAATTTTTCAAGACAATGTGATAAAATAGATACCGGCTGAAATTACGGACAGTTGCGGGAAACTGACGTAAAAACCGGTCAGAACCGTTGAATATCGGACATATTGGGGGAATATTATCTATTTTAAGCAAATAGGTGAATGTCTAATCGGAACCTCTTTGGTCAAGGGATAGCTCTATTAATCTGTCAAGAAGTTGTGAAAGTGTCATGCCGGCAGCCTTGGCCGCAAGAGGAAAGAGACTGGTTTTGGTCATGCCCGGTATGGTATTTGTCTCTAACAGATAGATCTTATTATCCTGGATAATCATATCCGTCCTGCTCCACACCTTGCATCTCAAGATCTGATGTGCCTGTTTTGCGCAATACCGGGCCTTCTCACTGAGGGCGTCTGATATTGGAGCAGGACAGATCTCTTTTGTAGCGCCCGGCGTATACTTTGCCTCATAATCAAAAAAAGCATACCCTTGATTAGGCACGATCTCAACAAGGGGGAGAGCTTCAATCTGCCCTTCTCCGATTACACAGCAGGTGATCTCCCGGCCCTTTATATATTGTTCCACCATCACTTCCTGATCGTATTGAAATGCCAGATTAATCCCTTTTAAAAGATCTTTTTCATTATGGCAGAGAGAGATGCCAAGGCTTGATCCTTCTGCAACGGGTTTTACCACCGTTGAAGGGCCAAGAGCCTGTATAATATTATCAACAGCGAACTTCCGGTCTTTATTAAGCATGACATCCTTAACGACATTTAGCCCGGCACCTTTGTATATCTCCTTGGTGATCCTTTTGTTCAAAGTCATGGCGCTGGTCAGGACACCGGATCCCACAAAAGGGACGCCCAAGAGATCGAGGAAACCCTGAACGCATCCGTCTTCGCCGAATTTCCCGTGGAGTAATATGAAGGCGAGGTCTATTCCATCCATCTCTTTTATCAGGGAGGCAAGATCATCACGAGGGTCATACCTGGTCACGTTATATTTTTCCTTATCCAGGGCGTTATAAACGGCCTCACCGCTCTTAATGGATATCTCTCTCTCCCCGGACCAGCCACCCGCTAATACGGCGATATTTGTCTTTTCCATTTCAACCTTTTTCGATTATTTTAAGAAAAATAAGAAAAATAATTTTTTTAATTTTTATTAAAATATTTTTTATCCATATCTCAATATAAAGACAAACACAATGATAAAAATTTAATCTCCTTGATTTACAGGCGTCTTCATGCCAGTGCAAGAACCTTACCTAAAACGGGAGGAACATTTGCACTAGAAAGAAGATCGAAAAATGAAACAAAAAAAATGAAAATCGTCAAAATAGGGCAAAAATAAGAGAAAACCGGAGATTAATAATTGTGGATGTTTTTATACACTATAAGGCAAATCATGGGAAGCTTTTGAATTCAAAGACAAAATTTTAACTTATGATTTATTGTTTTTTAACTGAGCCTTAGGACCATCGGCGCAATAAATTTTGTCTTTCCTGCAACTTGTCTTACGTCAAAAACATAGTGGGCCCTAAGTAATACCTGTTATCAATCCGTTTTGACAGTCGTCGCGGTTTTTTAGATAACATGTCCTTAGGAAATGGGGGTACATTATATTCATTTATTGCATCTTTGGAGTTTATAATGAATACCATTTGGGAAGAAGTAAAGAATCATATCAAGGATAAGCTGCCGGAAAACAGCTTCTCTCTATGGATAAATCCCATTATATGCCTGGATGAAAAGGATGATTCCATTGTTCTTGGATGCCCTAACAGGTTTTCCCTTAACTGGATTAAGGAGAACTATATGGGCATCATGGAAGAGAAGCTTGAAAAGACAGGCAACGGCAATAATAAAATCACGCTAAAGGTTAAAGCCCCTGAAAAAAGAGCGGTAGTCCCTGATATGTTTAAAGAATCCAGACAATTAACCGTTCCCAATGTACCGGTAAAGAGGGGGAATGGCAGGAGAAGGTTTAATAAGAAATTCACCTTTGATCGATTTGTTGTGGGAGGTTGCAACGAGTTTGCCTATTCAGCCTCAAAAGCCCTGGCCATGGGGGGAAGCTTGCCCTATGACTCTCTTTTTATGTGGGCCAGTACGGGTCTGGGGAAAAGTCACCTCTCCCAGTCGATAGGACACATGCTCCTGGAACAGGATCCCAATATCAGGGCATACTATATTACTGCCGAAGATTTCGTGAATGAAATGATCTTTGCCCTGAAAAATAAACGGATTGAAGAGTTTAAAAACAGATATCGTCATTCTTGCGATGTCCTTCTCCTTGAGGGGGTCCATTTTTTAAGCGGCAAGGAAAAGACACAGCAAGAGCTCGGATATACGCTGGAGGTTTTGGCAAACGATAATAAGAAGATTATCTTTACCAGCTCCCTTTTGCCCAAAGATATTCCGGCCATGACAAAAGAGCTTTCATCTCGGCTGACTGCCGGTATTATTACCACCCTTGAGAAACCGGATTATGAGACCCGAGTCAGGATAATAGAAAAAAAAGCCTCTGAGCAGAAACTTCGCCTTTCTGAGGATATAGTTCATCTCTTTGCCGAACATCTCAATCGTGATGTCCGTCAGATTGAAAGCGCTCTCAGGTGTCTCAGTGCCAAGACCGACCTCCTGAAGGCGAAGCTAGATCTGGATCTGGCCAAAGAGGTGATCAAGAGCCATATCTCTGATCAGAGCCAAATCACTATAGATAGTATTAAGAAGATTATATGTCGGTATTTCAAGATTGAACCCATGATGCTTCGATCAAAATCGAGAAAAAAGATCCATTCTTATCCTCGAAACGTATACGCATATCTTTGTCGATGTTATACGGAAGCCACCCTAGAAGATATCGGCAGATCAATCGATAGGAACCATTCCACGGTACTGTATTCATCTGAGGTTATTGAACGGAAGATAAAGATTGATAAAAACATTAAAAATCAGGTAGATTTTTTAGGTGAAAATCTGAAAGGCATGATACATTGATCTACCAGGAGCCATTTCCTCTGAAAAATTTTAGTCTCTGGTCTCTTCTTATCGTCCTGGGACTTATAATAGGCTATATCATTTTGATAGCTCTTATCTCCATCAATGTTGGTCTGAATCATCTTCAACAGGACGGTTTCTGGGTACCAATCCTGGCCGGAGTAATCTCAATAGTGGGCTGTTTGTGGCTGTTTTTGTACTTTTTAAAATTCATCATCAGCCGAATGAAAGAAAAGGATATTATTAATATCTGAATATCATCCCCCATACCTCTTTTGATCTTAGATAAAACCGGTCTACAACCTTCCAGCGGATACTAAAATATATCTACGCCTTGTTTTTTTGATAGAAAGCGATAAGGAACTCCTCATCCTTTGGGGATAGATTGAATTTTAGTGCGGCATCCTGAATAAGCTGAGGGATCGACTTGTTTTCATCCTCCTTCAGCTCTCCGGAGATCCATTTTACCGCCTGTCTGACTTTCTCACCCTTTGGCTGAAGAGTAGCCACTTTTGTCCCCCTTTTTTATATTACTTCAAAATAGCATAAACACTTTCTAATGGAAACCATTTATAAGTCGCAATGTGAATATAAATAGATACAGTTGGAATTATATAGAATAATGTCAGGATAGCCTAGAAACAAATAATTCAGGAAAAAATTCGTTCACAAGGATTCGGCTTCTCGGAGTAGTGTCATTTTTTCCACATATATATTCTTCCAAATTCTTTAAAGTAATAATTTTAGGGTCATCCGTGAAATGAGTACGGTGAATCATCAACTTGAACAATTTGAAATTTATGGTAAATTATTGTTATAAAGAAAAAAAAGACTAAAATATGTAAGCCTTCCTTTCATAGAAGTATTTTATAATAAAAGTGGTGGTACAATAACCATTATTTGCGGAAATAGGTTTTTCTGTTCTTCATATAAAATCTTACTTGCGAGGTTTCCATGGACATTACAAAAGTACTAATCGAGTTCGAAATAGCCGGTAATAGCTTATGGCGTATTATTGCGTTATTCGGCATCATTTTTTTGGCCTTTATCCTTGGAAAGATATCAAAATTTATCCTTCAGAGATCGGCAGCTAAACATGAAAACCGGCAACGCGTTATAGCGTCCATAACATTTCATGCTATTGGTAAAGGAGTGGTCTTTCTGTTTGTGGCTTTTGGCATATCCTTCGGTCTCTCTTTCCTCGATCTGAAATCAAAGGTCGCGGAAGTTTCCGCCACCATACAGTCAATTCTCATATGCCTGGGTGTTGGCTATTTCCTCTACTGGCTGGTGGACATTCCCATTAAATGGCTTTCCGGAATGGCAGAGAGGACTGAAAGCAAGCTTGATGATATGCTTGTTCCGGTTATTCGAAAGAGCCTTCGAATCACCATAGTCATACTTGTCCTTGTCCAGATTGCTCAAATACTGAGCGATAAACCGATCACATCAATCATTGCGGGTCTGGGTATCGGCGGCCTGGCCGTGGCTTTGGCGGCCCAGGATACCATAAAGAATTTTTTCGGCTCCTTTGTGCTCTTCATTGACAAGCCCTTTGAGATGGGAGACAGGATAGTTATCGACGGGCATGACGGCCCTGTTGAAGAGGTGGGATTGAGGTCAACCAAAATAAGGACCTTGGAGGGACATCTTGTCACCATACCAAACGGTGAGCTTGCAAATAGGACCATACAAAATATCGGTAAACGTCCCTACATCCGGAGGATTGCAAACCTGACCATCACCTATGATACACCCCCGGAAAAGATCGATAAAGCCATTGATATCGTAAAAGAACTCCTGGACAACCATGAAGGGATGCACGAAGACTTTCCGCCCCGTGTCTACTTCAGCGACCTCAATGCGGATTCACTGAACATAATGGCCATCTACTGGTATCACCCGCCCGACTACTGGGGCTATATGGCCTTTACGGAAAGGTTCAATAAAGAAGTTTTTCGTCGCTTTAGTGAAGAAAAAATAGATTTTGCGTTTCCGACCCAGACCCTGTACCTGGCAGGAGACCCATCAAGGCCTTTAACGGTTGGATTAAAAACGGAAAACCATATATCTGATATATAGAGTTCAAATCTGACGGCTAAAATCTTACTGACACATCCCCGCTCAAGATTACCTGCTCCCTGCCGGCGCTGTCTTTGATAACAAGGCCGCCGTTTCGATCTATACGGAGGACTTTTCCCATGATTATCTCTCCAGCAGAATGGATCTCTACATCCTTTCCCATGATCAAGGAATGCTGATTCCATCTTCTGTAGAGGGGATCAAGCCTACCTGCCTGTACCTCTTTATAAAGACCCTCAAGTGATCTCAGGATCAGTGCCAAAAGCTCGTTTCTGGGACACTTTTTCCCTGACTCCGCAAGGATGCTTGTGGCAGGGTAAAGAAGGTTTGTGTCTTTTTCGGGCATCCAGTTTACGTTCAGGCCGAGCCCAAGAACCACCCACTTTACGTCTTTTCCCTTCACAGAAAATTCCGTAAGGATACCTCCAAGCTTCTTTGGACCTAAATAGATATCATTGGGCCACTTGATCATGGGTTTAAGACTGGTTAACTCATTTACACCATTAATGGTGGCGAGGGCCAATATCATGGTCAGTACAAAGATCTGGTCTGATGGCATGGCTGGTCTGATAAGGGCAGAGGCCAGGAGATTCATGTATCCCTGAGAGAGCCAGCGCCTCTCCATCCTGCCCGTACCTGCTGTCTGTTCCTCTGACAGCACAACCGTTCCTTCCGGTGAACCCTTTGAGGCCAGCTCCTTTGCCAACCGGTTAGTGGAATCAAGAGATTTATGCAAAATAATGTTTGTGGCAAATAAGGACTTGCCCAATCCTTCAAGGAGTATCTCCTTCTTAAGGCGGTCGTTTTTGCTATTTAATGTCATTGTCTCTTTTTTACTTACGTCCTGCGCTTTTTTGAAAGTCCCGATTTATTTGAGAGATTTAGGCCACAATATCTATGCCTGCATTATCAAATATGCGATATACCCGGCATAACACAGAAGTAGTAAGAGGCCCCCGCCCCTGGTAACGGTATTTGTCTTTCTCATCATCAGCCACGGCAGCAAGCTGGTAAAAATCATGACCAGGTAATCAAAGATAAGACCGCTTTCTAAAAACCCTCCGGGGATGGTGATCGGCCTTACCATGGAGGCCGCTCCCAGTACACTCATAATATTGAAGACGTTGCTTCCTACCAGATTACCGATGCTTATGTCCATCTCCTTTCTAATGGCCGCCACCACGGATGTTGCAAGCTCCGGCAGAGATGTCCCGAAGGCAACGATGGTCAGGCCGATGAACTTTTCGCTCACACCCAATACCTTCATGATATTTACGGCGGAATTTACAACGAGTTGAGCTCCGAAGACCACTCCGATGATTCCCGCGCAGATAAGGAGAACCTGTCTGGATCTGGATGCCACATAACCGATATCTTCTATCTCTGTTTCACATTCAGCCGCCATTTCAGGCTCCTGTTCGGATTCTTTCATAGCTATATAGTAATTGAAAAAGGTATAGAGGATAATACCGCCAAAAAGAGTGGCCCCCTCGATCCTGCCAAGACTAGAATTCAGGGAAAGAAGGAGGAGGTAGAGGGATATGCCGAGCATGATGGGTATATCACGCCTTACTATAGAACTGTGACTTGTGATTGGCTGAAACAGGGCGGACAAACCAAGGACCAGGGCGATATTGCAGATATTGCTTCCCACCACGTTTCCTACCGCGATCATACTCTTGTTCTGAATGGAAGATATGAGGCTTACCACAAGCTCGGGTGCGGAAGTGCCGAAGGCAACCACGGTGAGTCCAATGACTACCGGGGTCATTCCGAGACTCCGTGCCAGGCTGGAAGATCCTTTGACAAGCCATTCCGCTCCATAATAGAGCATCGCGAAACCGATAAAGCATAACAACAGTTGCAGTGTCATGATCTCATACGCTTTTCAGATAAGAGGAAGCATTTTATTAATATCATCTGTTCATGTATGTAAGATGGGATGTCGGATATGCGAATCTCTGTTATAAAGCACTAGGTCTCCAGTTCTTTTTTTAACTCCCTGGTCATGAGTTCCTTGACTGCTGCTTTTGGGTCCTTGCCTTGATAGAGAATCTCATATACCTGGTTGATGATGGGCATATCAACAGACATCTTTTTTGCTAGTTGATATGCTGACAGAGATGTTTTTACTCCTTCGGCTACCATGTTCATCCCGCCGGTGATCTCTTCGAGAGTCATCCCTTTTCCGATCTTGAGACCCAAGGTCCGATTCCTGCTCAGATCTCCTGTACATGTCAAGACAAGGTCACCTATACCGGCCAATCCTGCAAAGGTCATGGGGTTGGCCCCCATTGCCACTCCCAGTCTGGTAATCTCTGCCAGTCCCCTGGTAATCAAGGCGGCCCTGGCGTTTAGCCCGAAGCCCAGCCCGTCTGCCGCTCCTGCGCCTATGGCGATTACGTTCTTTAATGCCCCGCAGAGCTGTACCCCGATCAGATCGTCACTGATATATACCCGAAAAAATTCCGTGTAAAATATTCTTTGGAGACGTTCCACATGGCTCAAATCGCGGCATGCGATGGTCACTGCTGTGGGCTGTTTTTTTATGACTTCTTTGGCAAAACTGGGACCTGCCAGGCAGACGAAAAGGTCGGTGTATTCCTTTGGCAGGACTTCTTCGGCAACCTGTGACATGATCTTCAGGGAGTCGTTCTCTATGCCCTTGGTTGCTGCTATAAGCGTCATACCAGGACGAAGATACGGCTTCATATGGTTTAAGACCTCTCTAAAGACATGTGATGGGACAACCATCAGAATCAGATCTTTCCCTGATAGCGCCTCTTCATATGACTTCACCGGATTCAATTGAGGGACAAGCTTATTATCCGGTAGAAAGGTCCTATTGATCCGTTCCTGTTTTATCTGGTCATAGACTTCCTCTTCCCTGACCCACAGATCTACGTTATACTCTTGTTCAGCTAATAGGTTTGCCAGGGTAGTGCCCCAGCTACCAGCCCCTATTACACCTATACGGGGAATTTCATTCTTCACCATGGTTGATCCTTCCTGTTTAGCAGGGTACTGTTGCTCGCAACCTTCTCCGATGACAAATGAGACAATCTATATTCCAGTATCACTTTTATACATGCTCATGCAAGTGTATCTTATATTGCTCCTTTTGATTGCGGAAATCCCGCATTGCTGGAGTCAGAGGACCGGGTTTAATGGATTCATATAATAATTCAGGCTCCTCATAAGAATCTGTGGGTAAATTTATTTGAAAGTAATAGTTAAATAACAGTATTTATTGTTTTATTAGGAGACAACCCTTCTCCTTAATCAAACTAAACCCACAGATTATTTTGAGGAGTAAAAAAGATAATCAACGCGTCATAAGCTTATAGGCTGTGATCATGGCTACATCCTTGTGAAACCGCTGCTTGGGCTCCATCTTTAACAGGGCTTTCAGGGTCTTATCGTCCTGTTCTACCAGAAAATCCGGGGTAATTCCCTTGCCTTGCCAGGACTGTCCTTTCGGGGAGTACATGGCCCCTGTTATAAACTTAACCCGGAAATCATTTTTCAGCTTGAGCGTTTTTTCAAATACGCCTTTTCCAAAGGTTCGAGTGCCTATAATGACCGCTTTCTGGTGGTCCTGAAGAGCGCTTGTCAGGATCTCCGCAGAAGAGGCGGTTTTTCGATTCACCAGAACGGTGATGTCAAACTCGAACGGATTATCATTCATGGAGATGTAATTTTGCAGGTCAGTTTCACGCTGCAGGGATCTCAAAAGGATCAGATTCTCAGAAAGAAACAGTTCCGCGGTGCGCAGGGATTCCGCGAGAACGCCGCCGGTATTATTGCGGAGGTCTATAATCAGTCCCTGGAATCCTTCTTCCTTTAATTTCTCCAGCTCATCACTGACTTTTTTTGAAAGATCGGATGTAAACTTTTTTATCTCCACAAGGGCAATGGTATTATTAAGCCGGGAGATAACCAGTGTTTGCGTCTCGAATCTACTGCGTTTGAGGGTGACATCAAAGGTCTTGATATCCCGGTTTACCGTGAGCGTGACTTCCGTGTCTTCTTCGCCCGTAAGAAGCCTGTCCACTTCATTCAGGGATATTCCCTTTAACGGTTGTGAATCTATACGCAGGATCCGGTCAAGGGGTTTCAAGATCGTCTCAGCCGGTGAACGGGGCAACACGTCCGTAACGGTCAGGCTGCCGTCCTGGGGATTAAACGAGCTTTTAATTCCCAGGGAAACCTGGACGCCCTGCAGGGAGTGAAGAATTTTTTCATATTCTTCAGCAGTCCAGATTTTTGCGAGCACAGGTTCTTCCGGGGGGGATATGTGCCTGAGCATGCCCTGAACCGCAGCCCAATAGAGCGCTTTCTCGGTAATATCGTCGCTGTAATACTGTTCCAGGATCAAGCCTTTAATCTCATCAAATGTCTTGCGTGGTTCAGGAAAATCGTGATCGAGCCCCACCGGAAACAAGGGTTTGAAGCTATTATTTTCCTGGGCAAAGCAGTACGGTAACGGGCTCATGAAAAAAAGGAAAACAGTGACGCTTACCACAGAGAGAAACCATTCTTTTTTTATTTTCATTATAAGACTCTCTACTTTCCATCTCCCGTACAAGGGAATGTAAGATTAACTAAGTACTTCGATTCGCAAATACTATAACGTATTTTTGTGAATATAACTTGTGCAATTGCTCACTAAGCACTTAGTCCCGAGTGAATAAATGCGTCACCGAATTTATGAATCGAGGGACTAAGCTATGGGAGCTCTTTTTGATAGGGAAGTATGGTGGAAAGTCAATTATGTGTCAAGGGGAAGAGCATGGCGCGTGGCGCAAAGCGCATAGGGTAAGGCGCATAGGGCATAGCGCAGAGCGAAAAACGTTTAGCTCATAGCTCATAGCTGATACATCAGGAATATAGGCTTAAGGATTAGAGGATTATAGAGCAAGGCAAAAAGCGTAAAACTCAGAAGATAGAGGTCGTTAGAAAGAGATCAGAAAAACAAAACACTGGTCCTGTTTGGTTTTCCCGTATACCGTATGCCTTATGCCTTTTTCATATAGATATGGCCCTGAAAAAATGGGCATAGCAGGATCTCAAGTAAAGTCGGCAAAGGAGGCACAAAGTGCCCTCCACAGTAACGACGGGCAAGCAGGGGGCAAAGGACCACTCAGAGAGGCGGATCCCGTTCATATAGGAAAGGAAGAAGGATGGGAACGTCTAATACCTATCTTTGACGGCAATTCATTTTGATCCCCCTCTCCCTGGGGAGAGGGGGGGTGAGGGGGTAGTTGATTATAAAGCTTAGACCTTGAAACGCCCCACCATCTCCTGAAGCTGTGCGGCCAGGCCTGACATCTCATCGGCGCTCAGGTTCACCTGAGAACTGCTGTTAGAGATCTCCGCGGTAGCTTGGTTGACATCGGTAATCTCTCTAGCGATATCCTTTGACACGGTGTTGCTCTGGGCCACGTTTTCATTGACTTCCTGAATCCCTTGTGAGGCCTGGGACACATTGCTCGCAATCTCCTTTGTGGTCACGGACTGTTCCTCTACTGCCGCGGCAATGGTAGACACAATATCATTTACATCGTTGATGACCTTCAGAATGTTCCCGATCTCCTTCACAGTTCCCGAGGTCGAGGCCTGAATGCCTTCGATCTGCTCTTTTATCTCCCTCGTAGCAGCGGCTGTCTGTCTTGCCAATTCCTTGATCTCGTTTGCCACCACTGCGAAGCCCTTACCTGCCTCGCCCGCGCGGGCCGCCTCGATCGTGGCGTTCAGGGCTAAAAGATTTGTCTGTTCTGAGATCTCGGTGATGGCCTCGGTCACCTTTCCAATCTCCTGGGCTGCTTTACCGAGCTCATCAACCCTTTCTGAAGCATTATGGGCCTGTGTGACGGCTTCGTTGGTTATGTTGCGGGCCTTTTCTGAATTCTGGGCAATCTCATTGATAGTGGCGGTCATCTCCTCAGCAGAAGTCGCAACCACTCCTATATTGGTAGACGCCTCTTCCATGGCCGCTGCTACAGAGTCCATATTGGTGCTCATTTCTTCGCTCGCAGCGGCCACGGTGTTGGCCCTGTTCGACATCTGGTCTGCGCCGTCGGACATCTGATTTGCGAGGGTTGACAGATCAGAGGAAGACGTATTCAGTGTGTCGGCATTGCCTGAGATATTCTGAATCATCTGCTGGAGATTGCCCAAAAATATGTTAATAAGATCTGCCAGTCTTCCGACCTCATCCTGGGATTCGGCCTCGATTCTCATTGTGAGATCGCCTCCCCCTTCAGCAATGTCCCGAACCCTTCCTAAAATCTGATTTAAAGGCCGAGCCAGGACCTTCTTAACGACCAGGGACATGCCAATCACCAGAAGCAGGTCAAGAACAAGGATCTTGATCGTAAGCTTGAAGAGATTCCCGTTAAGCGCTTTCTGCATGAATTTTTGAGTGATAAAGATATCAACTGATCCCAGCTTCTCATTTTCCCGTGTGATGTCCATACTATTGGAGATGAAATCACCCTTCAGGTCCCCATCAAATTCCGAGACATCCCAGTTTTTGTCATTACGCCTTATGGCAACAAAGGCCTCTTCCTTGTCCGTTTCCCTGACAACAATCGAGTAGATGCGCTTTTCAGCCATCTCCGACTTGGCGTTCGCAATTCCCATCTCCTTGGATACCTCCCAGAGGGCCACCACCATGCTACGCGATAACCTGGTGGCAACAAGGTCGGACAGGCTGTTCAGTTCCCTCGTCATTTTCATCTTTGTGATAGAATGATCGTATACACCAAAAGCGATCAGAATGAGCGTAGTAAGGATCAGCAGGACAAGATTGATTTTTGTTTGGATGGATTTCTTCCAATTTAGGTTTAAGAAAGTCATATTGGTCCTCCTTAGATGTTATTGACCAGGGTTTGTTATCATTACAAGATGATACTTATTTACGTCTTTGGCTTTTCGGTTCCAGGGCTGCATCTTTCAAATAAGATTTTCCAATATTATTCATGTGTGGGACATGCTTACCCAAAATAATGATGTATGGCGGGTTCTCTTTTTATCAGGCTATATCCAGGTTCAGATACCGTTATATCTTTAATTGTGGCTCCGCAGGGAATAGGTTTTAGATCAAAGTCTTCCTCACGGAACGTTCTTTATCACAGCAAATAGTGTGCCAAAACCTTAATTTGGGATTAGGGTCTTAAATCAGAGGCTGATGAGCCTGTTTTACAGGAAGGACAGGACGAAGATGTTTTGGAAAGTGACACAGTAGTCAAAATAATGACACCCTCTTTCATGACAATTATAGTGATATATGAGATCGCCCCGGGAACGGGCATGAATCAGGAGGATTCAGAGGATCTCTGGTCTTCACATGAGATGTGGATCTTGGTGTGTATAAACCATTAGGAAGCGATAGCCATTATCAGGGGGTGAGCATATAAAATAAATGAATCACCTCTAAAAAAGTTGAAGGTAATTGAGGATTCAAGGATTCAAGGGTTCGAGTGAAATGCTTAAGTATAAGGATTCACCGCGCACTTTTACGGGGAACCCTTGAATCCTGGAACCCTTGATCACTTTCTCCCAACTAATTGGGAGAAGAACCTAATAAATTGGTAACGTTCAAAAGTGATGGCATGGATATTAAACCCAGATTGTGCATTAGAAACCTACTGCGGCTTGAAAATCCTTGCTGCAACGCTTGTTTCACGATTTTGTTCCTCAACAGATTTATGAATATGCCTGCGTCTCAAAATCGCTCCAACTTCGCGTTTCGCTAAGGTTTTCTGCGCCTTGCTACGGTTCCTTATGCACAATCTGGGTTAAAACCGGGTAAAATAAAAGTCAGCCTAATCTCCGGTCATGCCAATCTTTTCAAGACGATATCTATTCCGTTCTTTGCCTGTAGCCTGATTTTTAAGAGTTTAAAAAAGATTTTCCCAATTATAACGGGACATTCTGCAATCGTTACCGGGCGTAAACCCTTAAAAATCAGGCTACTTCAATGTTTAGGCGGAACTTTTTTTTGAGATATCGTCTTGAAAAGACCGGCATAACCTTTGATATGAAAATATCATATGCCATCACTTTTGAACGGTACCAATAAATTAACCGTCTGGGGTTTCGGGCCTGTTTAACCACGCATTCAAGGCCATATGAATGGTCTGGGCGGCAAGTAAGGCGCATTGCTCATCGTCTTTGGGCAGCCCTCCCACTTTTTCAGATATGGCATCTTCGGTGATCTCCAGGAGTTGGTCGGGGCTTCTGCCAATAGACATCTCTGCCGCAAATGATCCGCACACATTACTGGATCCGCATCCATCGGTCTGGTATGAGGCTTCTTTCACCCGGTTATTTTCGAATTTCAGGTAGATTTCCATTGTATCACCGCACCCCCCGCTTAAACGGGCGAATGCATCGGGATTATCCATTGCCCCCTTAAAAAGGGGGTTTCGCCAGCGTTGATAAGCTATCTCTCCGTAAGCCGCTTTTGTTTCCTCAATGATCTGTTTCTTCAACTCCTGAACAAAGTCGTCAACAGCGCCTTCCATATATTCTATGTCTCCTTTGCTTAATCTTGAAAATGACAGTCAAATCCGGCAATGACCATCTCTTCAAGGCGATATCTACTACCTTTTGAGGAAGTGGTCAATATTTGGGTTTTGTCAAGTCAATTGCAGATTCCAAGGGATTCAAAGGCATAAAACCCAAATATTTGACCACTGAAGAGGCCAGTGGAATTTCAAAAAGATATCGCCTTGATGAGACAGCTATTGCCTCCTTTGAAAGACACTCCTTTACAACATTTACCGGCCATCAAGGCCTATACTATTGCATTGCAAAATCCTTACCGGACATTACTGAAAAAAAGTGATTTTTCCAAAGGTTTGAAGAATCTACCCCGGATTGGGAAGAAGAGATAGACCGACCTGGTGGTGACCGTTAAACCTGCCCCTCCTGAATTGTGTGATGTGCATTATCTCAAAATCCATGAGTACGCCGGCCTCAGGTGTTTTATATTCCACCCTTATCTTATCTCCGATATTTAATCGATTTAGAACTTCAGACTCCTCTTTCTTGACCAGCATACCCATTCCTCCCGGGGATGTATCCAGCAGATTGAATCTATATATTTTATCGTTCAATTCGAATGCCAGATATGTGCCGGTATCATAGGGCTCGATGTAATTCCTGGCCTTATCACGTTCCTCTTTTCCTGTATATTCCATATCATACCCTATCTTTTGAGTTTGATAGGTGGTTGTAACTGTCCAGGTTATCAGGTTCAATGTTCACAGTTCACGGTTAATCATTTTGCAATCTTCTTTATATTTCCAGGGCGACATAGAGTATGCTCTGGACTTCCGTGCAAACAGGATTGGCGTATCGTAAAAACCGTATGAACTTGGCATTTGTCTCTGAATCGAACCCCTCTTTCATCATTTTAACCTTGTCGAAGATCCCGGTTTATCGGGGAACCCTGAACCTCCGAAATTTTAAACCTGAGTAGTTCCGATAAGTTGATTCAGAGGGAAAGAGATATATCTATATTGCCCCTTTTAATCTATCCATAAAGATCTGTCTTATCTCCTCAAGGCGCGCCTCATTCCTAGCCTCAAAACGGAGTACCAGCATGGGCTGTGTATTGGATGCCCTTATCAGGCCCCAACCTTCGTCAAAGAGGACCCTTGCCCCGTCCACGTCAATAACCTTATATTCCTTTTTAAAGCCCTCTGCAAGCTCCGCAACCACCTGAAACTTTTTCTCATCAGGACAATCCATACGGATCTCAGGGGTATTCACCATACGCGGAATATCAGACAGGAGTTCGCTGACACTTTCTCTTTTCCGCGTAAGGATCTCTATAAGTCGGGCACCCGCATAGATGGCGTCATCATAACCAAAATAGCGATCCGCAAAGAAGAGGTGCCCGCTCATCTCTCCGGCAAAAACGGCGCCCTCCTCTTTCATTTTCCTCTTGATCAGGGAATGACCGACCTTCCACATAATGGGCTTGCCACCATGTTTTTCAATATCATCATACAGTACCTGGGAACATTTTACCTCTCCAATAATCTTTGCCCCGGGACTGTGCTCAAGGAGATCGCGCGAAAAGATGATCATCAATTGGTCGCCCCAGATGATATTGCCGTTTTGATCAACCACTCCGATTCTGTCCGCATCACCGTCAAAGGCGATACCCAGATCCGCAGAATGTTCGGAGATCTTTGCGGTAAGATCCTTCAGGTTTTCAGGTATTGTGGGATCAGGATGATGGTTGGGAAAACGACCGTCCGGCTCGCAGAAAAGCCTTTCCACCTCCACCCCCATCGCCGTGTAGACCTCGGGGGCCACAATTCCGCCTACACCGTTACCCGCATCAACGACAACTTTTCTCGGGATATCTCCGGGCCGTATATTCTCTTTCAGGCAGTCAAGGTAGGGCTTAATAACGTCGATCTTTTCTATGCTGCCTTTTCCCCTGTGAAAAGCTCCCTTATCTCCAATCTCCCTTATCTTCTGTATCTCTTCGCCATGGATCGTTCCTTTACCGAGGCATATCTTGAACCCGTTATACTCGGGAGGATTGTGACTCCCCGTAACCTGAATGCCTCCGTCCGCCTCTAAATGAAAGATGGAGAAATAGAGGAGCGGCGTAGGAATCATGCCCGCGTCCACCACATCCATACCCGTTTCTGTCAAGCCTTTCGTGAGCGCGTCTCGAAGGTCAGGCGAGCTTAATCGGCAATCGCGGCCAAGTGTGATCCTGCCTGCTCCCTGTTCATGGTAATATGTGCCGATCGCCAGGCCCAATCCATAGACCGTGTCATGATTCAGTTCATCAGGGCTCCTTCCCCGAATATCATATTCTCTGAAGATGACCGGATTCACAGCAACTCCTCCTTGCGGATTTTCTTTAGTTGCTCAACGACCTTTCGAATCTCCTGGGATCTCCCCAGGTCCGCGACCAGTAATGCCTCCGGCGTATCAACAACAAGGCAGTTATCAATGCCCAGACAGGCTACAAGCCGTCCGCTCCTTCCGGAAACAAAACTATTCCTGGAATCAATCAGGAGGGTCTCTCCTTCAGACAGGTTCCGGTTATTGTCTTGATCCTGCGCTCTCACATCATACAGGGAGGCCCATGATCCCACATCACTCCACCCGCATTCGCACGGGAGCACGAACAACGGATCCCCGGTCTTCTCCATGATTCCGTAGTCAAAGGAAACTGGTTCCAGACCGTTGTATACCCTCTCCATCTCTTTCTCAAAGGAATCTGTCCCCAGGGTCTCTTTTAATCGTTCAAGGCCATAATGAAGGTCGGGAAGGTGCTGCCTGATCTCCTTTATAATAGTCTTTGGTGTGGCCACAAAGATGCCGGCATTCCAGAGATACTCTCCGCATTGAAGATACTGATGAGCCTTTTCATTATCAGGCTTCTCTACAAAGGCGGAGACACCATAGACTGGGAAATCCGAAAAATCGGCAAGAGGTTGTGACTTCCGGATATAGCCGTAACCTGTCTCGGGCCGGGTGGGCACGATTCCAAGGGTGGCAATACCCCCTGCTTCTGCAACCTTTCCGGCCTGATCGAGGGCCTTTAGAAAGGCGGACGGGTCGCGAATATAATGGTCTGCGGGCAGAAAGGCCACGGGTCCTTCATAACCCGAGTAACGGGCATAGATCGCTCCCATACCGATGCAGGGGGCAGTATTTCGTCCAACCGGTTCGGCAAGGATATGTACGCTTCGATCCCTGAAAAGAGATCGGGCCTCTTCTAAATGTTCCCTTACAAGGACAATTATCATCTCTTCATCGCGGGCCACAGGTCGCAACCTGTTACAGGTCTCGACCACCATGGGGTCATTGCCACTGATATTCAGGAACTGTTTTGGTCTCTTCTGGCGACTAACCGGCCAGAACCTGGTACCAGAGCCCCCTGCCATAATTACAACAAACATTTTATCCTCCAAGAACCGGTTGAAAGATTCGTATGCGGGTTCCGTTTTGCAGTCTTTCACCCGGCTTTACAAGCGCACCCTCGACAGAGACCATGCCTACCTCTTGCTTTGAGATCTTGAGATGGGTCAGGAGCTCTTCGTATGTAGCTCTGTCCGGTATCTCGACATCAAGCCCATGATCTGGATTATAATCCCGGAAAGGGTGACTCAAGACCCCGAACAGTTTTACGTTCACCTTTATCATCAATGGACCATTAGAAATCAAAGGTGGTGTCCATCTCTTCGTCGCTTATAACAACCACCTTGTTGTGTGGAGGCAACGGCTCTTCATAGAACATCCTGGGCAGACGATCGTCCTTGTTCGTAAATCCGGCCTTTCGGTTGAACTCCCGTTCCGCTTTTATCACGCGAAGACAGAGTTCGTCCCACTCTGCCTGCCCGAACGCCCTGCCGATCTTGGCGCCGATCATCTTGAAGAATGCCTTAAGGCCATCCGGGGATCGAGTTCCTCCATTTGCAAATGTGCATATCCCTGTTGTGTCATAGCCGGCGCTTTGGATCTGGGCGTTGCGAGAAACCTCCACCTGGCCTTTTGCGGAAAAGGGGTCTAGCTTTCCGCCAAACTTTGCCAGGTTTGACCCGACAACCCATCCTGCCGTGTGATCCGCCCCCATTGTTGATGTGGCATAGGTGACGGCCATGCCGTGGAGGGCCCTTGGATCATAGGCGGAGATGCTCTGACCCTTGACGACCGGGACCCTGTGATGGCCAAAGTGTTCGCCCACGGCTACCGGGCCCCCACCAAGGATTTTGCCGAAGTCCGTGCCCTTGGCGATCTCTTCGACCATATCGATTGCGGCCTGGCCGTCTCCGAACTCCTTATGCCCAGCATCCATGGCCACGGATATTGCCACGCCGGCGCTCATTGTGTCGAGGCCGATGTCGTCGCAAAGAAAATCCAGCTTTGCAATTGTATCCAGATCACCAACTCCGGTCATGCCGCCCATGGACCAGATCGTCTCATACTCAAGGCCCGAGGTCACAAACTTGCCCTGTTTATCCACAAATTCATTGGAACAGTTGATAATACACTGGGCACAGCCGCTGTGAGACGGGTTCCCCCCGCGCTCCCTGATAGTCTTGGCCAGGGTCTCACCGCTGACCTTTTCCCATTTGTCAAACCTCCCCTGTGTGGCGTTGTAAGACGGAAACGCGCCTGCCTCATTGATAGGTGAGACCATCGAGGCTGTACCCAGATAGGTATAGCCTTTTGTGTGCGGACTGTCTTTCATTATCCCCGCGTAGAACTTGGACGCCTCCTTAAAGGCTTCGGGGTCAGCAATAGTGTCAACCCTGTCTCCCTGCCGATTCACCACAAGGGCCTTAAGCCCCTTGGAGCCCATGACCGCGCCCATTCCGCCGCGCCCGGCCGCCCTGCATGGTCTATTGTCCGGATCTGTGGTCTGAATGGAGGCGATAGGCATCCGGAGATCACCTGCAGGCCCTATACACGTGACACTGTTCTTTTCACCATGGATCGACATTAATTTTTTGACAAGGGCATAAGTACGCATGCCCCTGAACTCCTGCGCGTCAACAAGTTCGGGCTCCCCCTGTGCGTTGATCTTGAGAATGTAATACTCCCCTTCCGGGGCCTTTCCATCAACAATCACGGCACTAATGCCCATTCGAGCGAGATCCGCTGAGACTGTTCCTCCCACATTGCTCTCTTTGATTCCGCCTGTCAGGGGACTTTTTGCGCCTATAGATAATCGACTTGTGTTTATCAGACTGGTCCCGCTCAAGAGGCCGGGAGCAAAGATGAGTCGGTTTTCAGGCCCAAGGGGATCACAGGCAGGAGGCACATCGTTGTTGATCATTATAGATGTCAGACCCCTGCCGCCAAGGTCTGCATACTCCTTTGGAACACCTTCCACGGTTACGGTTTTGTCGGTCATGTTTATTCTCAAAAAACTCATTCTCTGTTTTTCCTTCTATAAAGTGATATTAAGGCCTTATTCCTAGGGCAACACTTTTAAAGTGGTTATAGGGCACAAGGTGTCAGAGGTCATTTTTGACAGCCTTACTATCCCTTGTCAAGCGCAAAACAGAACAGTCAAAGCATAAATGCCCGGTTATACTTGAGGCATCTTGTCTCAATGGGAAGAGAAAAAATCCCTAAAGATCAAATGTATTAAAGTACGGAAATCGATTTTTATAGAGGCCCGCCACTTCAACGCTCATTTACTGCCGGAGTTATCTTCCATACAAAGATATTCCGGGCTATCTCTTCATCCATGGCAAGTTCGGTGTTTTCGAATTTTATACAAAAAGCAGGGGTTGTTCTGTGTACGGTCACAATGACACCCGGCTGCAAGCCCAGGGACAGCAGTTGATGCAGATTGGAATGACTGCCGGGTTTGATGTATGTGATCTTGCCTGCTTCACTGGGTTTGAGTTCAATTAGGCTGACTACAGTCTTGTCAACCACCCTGAGTCTTTTCTTGCAACAGCGGCCTTTGGGAATCGGATTACCGTTCGGGCAGACATTCGGATGCCCAAGCAAGGTACATATTGACTCTTCAACCTCAGGGGCAAGACTGTGTTCGACCTGGCAGGCGACCTGTTCCATGGCCGAATTCTTCAGCCTGAGGATACTCGACACCAGTAATGAGGCAAGCCTGTGACGCCGGATAATAGCTTCAGCCAAATTTTTCCCTTCGTTTGAAAACAGGATCTTTTCGGCAGCGCGTACAATCATGCCCTTTTGTTCAAGATCGGCAAGATCAGATTCCGTGAAATCGACAATGCATCTCTTCTTTATGGCGTCAATGGAATAGTGCTCGCTCTCTCCGGCACGCCATATTGCCTCCAAGATCTCTTCCTGTTTTTCGGTCAACATGATTGAATCTCCCTGTTTAAATTGGAAGTGAGATAAAGTTCGAACTTCGAACTCATCCTCCCCGGTTTTGTGTACCTATATTATGTAAAATATCATTTTCTAGTTGTCCTGACTAAGTGAAGAACCCCGACCAAAGGTCGGGGCTTCTTCTAAGGAAAAAGCCTGTTTGATTTTGGAGGCTCCGCCCCCAAACCCCTACGGCCATTCATCCCCGTGCAATGCACGGGGCATTCTGGCTTTTTCACGTAAATGTAATGCCGAAAAAGCGGCATATATGGTTGACAATGCTTCCGATAAATATCGCGTAGATCATAACCGTTCCTATGATTACAAGGGCCACCTTGCTTCCACGCTCTTTGAAAAGAACAATTGTAGCATTCATACACGGCAAGAGAAAGGTCATAACCAGTAAATTCACGACAAGTTGAACATTGTCGTAGATGCCGCTTAGGTGTTCAATCTCCGTAGCGCCGCTTTCTCTCCGGATTATAGTTTTAATGAACACCTGCGCACTCTTTTCCGGTAGCCCCATAAACCCGTTAATCACTGGCTTGGATATCCTTTCCAGTGCTTCTAATCCCCCAACTCTTTCAAACAGAAAGACTAAAAGAGATGCCAGGATAAAAACAGGAACCGCCTCTTTCATGAAAAAGTATGTCTTTAGCGCGGACATCTTCAATATATGTAAAGGTTTTGGCAGGCGCATCACGGGAATTTCCAGAAAGAGCGGTGTCCGAGAACCCGGCAAGATCTTGTTTGCCAAGTAGCCGGCTATCAGGATCTGTAAAAATATCAAACCAAATACGGTTATGGATGCGGATATGGGCATTTTGCCCAGTATAATGAACATGACCGCCAGTAGCGGAGCGCACGGCATGCCGAGAAGAAGGAGAAATGTCGCGATGATTCTTTCCTTTCTCGTATCCAGCATCCGCGTTGTTAAAATAGCCATGGTAATGCATGAAAAACCCATCACAAGCGGTATTACGCCTTTACCGTTAAGCCCTATCTTCTGGAGCAGCTTATCGAGCAGGATTGATATCCGGGGAAGATATCCGGAATCTTCGAGTATGCCGAAAGCGATATAAAAACAGAAGAGCACGGGCAAAACAAGTCCCAGGGCCAGGAAGACACCTGTCGGTAGAATCCCGAAATCCGGGTCCACAATCATATCTCTTATAAAGGCGCTGGGTATGGGTTCAATAAGTTTTGTCGTCCAGGGGACAAGAAATCCCTCGAAAAGGGTCCCGTTAATCGTATCGACCAGAAATGTCGCGCCAAATGACCCGACAAACAGGTACGTGATATACAGCATCACAAAGGCAATGGGAATCCCGGTGGAGAACTGCGTACACCAGTCTCCGAATTTCCAAAGGAAAGGATTCCGGGATGGCGGTTTAACCTTTTGAACTTCATCAACAATCTGTCCGGCTTTTGTATAATAAAGGTTTGTAAAGAGTATGCTGCACGACAGAGGCTCCTCTCGACGATATTCTTTGGCCAGATCCCGGAGCTGATCCAGCATCCCGGCACCGAATCTGGTCTTGATGTATTCTTCAATGCCCTTGTCTCCGGCCAGCAGGAGGAGACCGATGGACCTTGTGGAGATATCCGTTGACTTGAGAAGTTTTGCTGCTATCTCAAGATACTGTTCGACCCAGTCCGGGTATTCGATTAATGAGTCAGGAGTCTTCATATCCATCAGGCCTGAAATCACTTTCGAGACCCCAATCCCGTCTCGGGCAACGGTTTTATAGGTACCAATACCGAGTATCTCAGAAAGCCTTCTACGATTGATTCTGATCCCCCGGGAAGAAGCCTCGTCAACCATGTTGATATCAAGGAGCATCGGGAGACCATATTCCGCATACTGGAGTGCGATGGCAATGGAACGTTTCATGTTTTTTGCATCCGCCACCAGAATGATTCCCTGAATATCATAATCTGTTGTATGGGGCAGGAGGATATCCCTGGAGGCGCGCTCATCCTCATTGGTTGAGAATATCGAGAAGATTCCGGGCGTATCAAAGGCATCCCTGTCAGTTCCCGTGATATGTCCGGCAGTGATCGAAACCGTATTACCGGATATGTTGACGCTGGTTGTCATGCCTCCGCACATTATGGAAAACAGTGTGGATTTTCCCACATTCATGTTGCCGACAATGGCAATGCCTTTTCTTTCTATACCTGGTTTTTCTTCCGAACCCGTTCTCATAGGATCTACAGTCCCTTTCTTCATGTTATAAGACAGAAATCACATAACTGTCTGCCATTGCGCAGCATACTACTTTCCATGTTTTGTTTTGTCAAAACGATAAACTAAAGAATCCATGCATATACACGATCCCCCGCGGAGCAGGGAGGGAGGACGTGGTTTGATGAATCCAACTATAATTTGAAACACTAAACTTCGGCGGAATACTTAGGCATAAGAGGATAGGATCTGGTATCGCATTAAAGTCACCCCGTTTTAGTGGACACTTAGAAAAACCTCAAGTAAATAGAAGCGGAATATCAGTAAATTAGTATAGTCTGATTTAATTTGCTATTTCAGTTTGTAATCATCACAGAAACCAGATAATATTCGAATTAACGCTTTGGCAAATTAATCGTTACTTTTTTGGAGCAGCAATCAATTACAATATATAGGGTTTTACAGACCTTTGTATGGCACCATAAGGCAGAGTAAATTATGGCTGCATAAAATGTAATATTTTTATCATTATGAAAGATAGAAAGTTTTGGGAGGTATAACCTATGAAGGGCCAAAGATCTATGTATCCCTGGTGGTGGTAATTTAAATTAGCGACCCATATCCTATAGGCCTGGATGATATTTGCAATTCGGGGAGATCCATACGGAAGAGGGAAACGTTTTCAGGATAAAACACACATGATCACGCTGAATCAAAAGATGGTTATCATAAAGGAAGGGTTAAATCCATGGACCAGACAGAGAAGTTTTTAAGTGAATTACCGTTGTTTAAAAGTTTTTATCCGACAGATCTTCAAAAGTTGATAGAGAAAAGTGAAGTTAAGACTTTTCTTCCTCAGGAAGTTGTCATCAGCTTTGGCCAACCGGGAAGATTTCTGGGAGTAGTCATTAACGGCGAGGCGGAAGCTAGTTTTACCGACAAAACAGGTGCCCGCAAGCGGCTTGGACTACTGAAGCGAGGTGATTTCCTTGGTGAAATGTCCTTGCTTACCGGGGAGCCTACAAGTGCTGATGTCATCGCCCTGGAGAAATCTCAGATACTTATTATTCCACAGGAGACTTTTTCCACTTGTTTGGTCGTTAATCCTGGTGCTGTAAGTATAATAGCAAAAACCATTACCCAAAGGTTAAAAAACCGCCAGCACGATGAAGAAGCACAGGCACGTGTGGAAGATGCATGGCGGAGCGCACCGGACCCATACGGATTAAGTTTATCTACAGATACACCCATGAAAATACTCATCATGAACTGCGGCAGCTCATCGTTGAAATATGGTTATTACGACACTGCTCAGCAGACAAACAACCGCAAGGGTATGGTAGAAAGGATCGGTTTAGAAGATTCGCGCATCATCTCCAAATCGCTGAAAGGCAAAACAAGTAAAGACTTAGGTCACATTGATTATAATGAGGCATTCAAAGCGGTTGTTTCCCAGTTAACCGACCCCGATGAGGGTGTTATTGGAAATCTAAATGAGTTGACCGCTGTTGGCCATCGTGTCGTTCACGGAGGAGAAAAGTATAGCGGTGCGGTTGTCGTCAATGACGAAGTGATTGATGCCATTGATAAAAATTCAATCCTGGCACCACTGCATAACCCGCTCAATCTTTTGATAATCAAAGAAAGCATGAATCTCATGCCTCAGGTACCCCAGGTAGCTGTTTTTGATACCGGTTTTCATCAGAACATGCCGCAGCATGCCTACCTTTACGGGCTCCCCTATGACTTATATGAGAAAGATCGTATCCGCAGATACGGCTTCCACGGCATTTCTCATAATTATGTTGCTCTCCAGACAGCAGCCTATTTAAAAAGCAATTTCAAGGAACTTAAAATTATTACCTGTCACTTGGGCAACGGCGCTTCAATCAGTGCTATTGATCATGGTCGGTCGGTGGATACCACTATGGGACTGACTCCTCTGGAAGGATTGATAATGGGCACCAGGTGCGGTGATCTCGACCCGTCAATCATCATTCACCTGATGAGGGAAAAAGGGTTATCTGTTGATGAGACAGATGAAATACTCAATCGCCAGAGCGGGTTTAAGGGCCTTTCGGGGATATCAAGTGACTTGCGGGAGCTGGAAGAAGCCGCCGGCAAAGGCGACCAACGGGCTTTATTAACTTTAGACGTATTTTGCTACCGCATCCGCAAATACATAGGAGCATACGTGGCTGCCTTAGGTGGATTGGACGTCCTCGTGTTCACCGGGGGCATCGGTGAGGGCAGCTCACGTGTCAGGAGCTTGTCGTGTCAGGGTCTGTCTTATATGGGCATTATGATTGATAATATGCGAAATAAGGAGGCTTCGCCGGGTCCGGGAGACGCGGCGGAAATTTCTGACGAAAATTCCCGGATTAAAGTCCTGGTTGTACCCACTGATGAAGGGCGAATGATCGCCAGGGAGACGATCCGCGCAATAGGGTACCAGAATGTGGCCAAGGTAATAGAGCAAAAGAAGGAAAAGAAGATTCCGATTGAGACTTCCGCGCACCATATCCATTTATCAAAAGAGGATGTGGATGAACTGTTCGGACAGGGCTATGAACTAACTTTTTTCAAGGAACTTTCTCAACCAGGGCAGTTCGCCTGTAAGGAAACAGTGAATCTTATTGGACCCAAGGGGCGTGTTGAGCGGGTGAGGATTCTTGGTCCTACACGAAACAAAAGCCAGGTCGAGATTTCCATGACCGAAGAATTCAAATTAGGTATTAAAGCGCCAATTCGACCTTCTGGTGATCTGGAGGGCACTCCGGGAATCACCCTGGAAGGGCCAAAGGGTACATGCTCAATCCCTGAAGGCGTTATCTGTGCCTTGCGGCATATTCACGCAACTCCCGAGAATACCCTTTCTTTCAGCCTGAAAGACCGTGATATTGTTATGGTAAAGATAGAAGGGGAACGAACATTGATCTTTGGTGATGTTTTGGTGCGAGTGAGTCCGGATTTTGTATTGAGCATGCATATCGATACGGACGAGGCTAATTCTGCGAATATCAAGATGGGAATGATAGGAGATCTTATGGGCGTTCAGGATCGAAGGTAAAATGATGAAATAAGCCTTTGAGTTCATTCTTTTCAGGGGAAGCTCTTTCATCAACTCAAACTACTTGATCCTGCCTAAACCTCTCAAAATCTTTTCCGGTGTAAAAGGTGTGGAATAAAGTCTTACGCCTATGGCGTTAAAGATGGCATTTGCAATGGCAGCCAGAATGGCGGAAACCAATCCTTCCCCCACCTCCTTTGTCCGGTAGGATCGTCCAACATCATACGTTTCCGTTATGACATCAATGGACTCCGAGACGGCCATATTGTGTATACACGGCATGTGATAATCCAGCCAGCTCGGGTTTAGGGTCCTTCCATCTTTCATTATAACTTCTTCTAAGAAAGCATGACCAAGCGCCATAGAGATCTGGCCGTCAATCTGGCCTTCCACCAGGAGCGGGTTAATCGGAAAGCCGCAATCATGCGCTGTAACGGCCCGCACAAGGCGTACCATGCCGGTCTCCGTATTAACCTCTACCTCAGCCACCTGTGCATCAAAGGCATAGTTTTCGCTCCAGCGCCCCTTTGTCGTGGCAAGGCTAGGATGGAAAGGCACATCCTGCATCGTGCGCCAGTGCCCTTCCCCGATGATGGGATCACCTCGGCGCTTCCGTATGCTTGCAGTAAAAAGATCCCTGTACTTGAGGGCCCTGCCCGGGGAACCTGCAACATAAACCCTCATATTATCCAGGACCAGGTCTTCAGGACTTGCCTCCAGCTCTTCAGCCGCCAGGTCTAAAAGCTTTTTTCTTACCACTGAAGCAGCTTCACGAGCAGCATTGCCGGTGACATAGGTGTTTCCGCTTATCCATGACCCGATATCAACGGGGGTCGTCTCCGTATCCGCAGCTATCACCTCTATTTTATCCACGGGAACCTGTACTTCTTCCGCCACAATCTGGGAGAGAATCGTTTCCGCTCCTTGCCCGATATCCATGGCGCCTGTCATCAGGGTTAACGTTCCATCATCGTTCATCTTTACAACCGCTGACGAGCTGTTAGGATAAATCAGAGAACCGCTATGGTATGAACTTACTGCTATGCCGATGCCCCGACGTAAAGGATCAAGGGTGGTCCCGACGGATCTGTTCTGAAGATGCTTTTCACGGAAACCGGTATGCTCCGCCGCCCTCTCTATACACTCCACCAGCCCGCAGTTATGCACATTGTCCCCATTCGGGAGCTGCTCTCCCGGTTGTCTTGCATTCTTCAGCCGTATCTCCACCGGGTCCATTCCGAGTTCTTCAGCAATCATGTCTAATTGAGAGTCAAGGGCAAATCGAAGCTGCGGTGCACCGTGCCCGCGCTGGGCGGTCCTGGGCGGGTTATTCGTATATACGGCATATCCTTCGTATTTCAGGTTGGGAAGGCGGTAGGGAAGCATGACAAAACCCCAGGCAAGAAAAATAACCACAACGCCCGTGCCGCGATAGGCCCCGCAGTTGTTTATGACCCTAATCTGTTGAGCTAACAGTGTCCCGTCCTTTTTAACGCCGGTTTTAATCTCCACAATAAGGGGTTGCCCGTGCCTGTATGCTGCAAACACCTCTTCGCGTGTTGCGGCTATTTTGACGGGCAGGCCGGCCTTCATGGATAACAGGGCAGCGCAAAATTCATGAGCATAGAGATCGACTTTACCCCCAAAGGCCCCTCCCACATAGGCCATTTGCACCCGCACTGCCGATAGGGGGAGCCCAAGGGTACGGGCAAGCTTTTCCCGCTTGATAAAAGGCCCCTGAGAGGAAGTCCAGATATTCAGTTTGCCTGCGGGTTCGAAGCTGGCAAGCGCGACCTGGGTCTCCAGATAACCATGTGTGCGGAGATGACTCTCGAATCGATCTTCTCTCATGTAATCGGATTGGGCGAATCCTGTTTCAACATCACCCCAGCCTGAATAGGTTTTTCCTCCTATATTTTTAAAGGGTTCCTTCACTTTTGGATGTGTGGGGTGAATTTCGGGGGCATCCTGTCTCATTGCTTCAATGGGATCGAAAACAGCAGGCATTTCTTCGTAGTCAACCTGAATGAGATGAAGGGCTTCTTCCGCAACATAAGGGTCGATTGCCGCCACGGCCGCCACTTCTTCTCCTACGTATCGAACGCGGTTGGCTGCCAGGGCATATTGGTCCGGTGGGTATCGAGGGGTCTCCACGAATGCGTGCTTTATTCCAAGGGTATCATTTGCAGTTATAACCGCCTTTACTCCAGGCAGTTTTTCGGCCCGAGATGTATCAATGTTCAAGATTCTTGCATGGGGACAAGGGCTTCGCAGGATACGCCCCACCAACATCCCCGGCAATCGCATATCCATCGTGTATTTGGCCCTTCCGGTAATTTTATCCGGCCCGTCTTTTCTTAAAATGCGTTTTCCAACATAATCCAGTTCGCTCATCTCCGACACTCCTTATTCATTGACCAGATATCCATCGGTTAGTACCTTATCAATGGCTTCCACTATCTTATTATACCCCGTACATCTGCAAAGGTGCCCTTCCAAAGCCTTTTTTATTTCATAATCAGTGGGCCGGGAGGTTGCTTTCAATAACGCGGTGGTCGCGAGAACAACCCCGGGTGTGCAAAATCCGCACTGTACGGCGCCCCTTTCAAGAAAAATTTCCTGAACGTGTGTAAGGTCGCCGCCTTTGGCCAGCCCCTCGATGGTCAATATATCCAAATCCCTGCAGTCCAAGGCCAACGTCAGGCAGGAGAGTACGGGCTCTCCATCAATGAGGACAGTGCATGCGCCGCATTCACCGGTTCCGCAAGATTCTTTTGTTCCTGTCAGCTCTAGATCGTTTCGCAAAACTTCCAAAAGCGTTACCTGAGGCTCCTCAGCCAATTCATAAGCCTCTCCGTTAACCGCAAGCTCAATCAGTTGTCTGCCCTGCTTTTTTTTCATTGTCTGAATTCTCCCTTTAATCCTTTTTGACCCGTCCGGCGGCAACACTCAATGCATGCCGTATTTGGACCTTGAGACTCTCTTTGAGAAATCCTGAGGTTTGGCCATGATGGGGGACGGGGCGTATCTCATCCAAAGCCTGTCGGACCGCCTCTGAAAGGGATCGATCAGAGATGTTCTTCCCTTCAATGCCTGCTTCCGCACACCGTGCTCTAACAGGTGCAGCAGCTACTGCACCAACTGTGATACGTGCACTGCGGCAGGTCTCTCCATCATCTTCCATATCCAGAACAGCGGCAACACTCAAAACGGCAAATTCAAGCCCCCCGCGAAAGCTGAATTTGCTAAACGCCGAGCCGCGAAGGCCGTTTGATCCGGGTATGAATATCTCACCTATAATCTCATGGGGCGATAGGATAAGGGGCTTTTTTCCATCACCACGGTAAAGTCCCTCGATTGGAATGATTCGAGTCTTATCCCGGCTCATAATCTTCACCTTTGCCTCCAGGCTGTATAAAGCGGGAGCAATGTCGCCCATGAACACGGCCCAGCACTCCTTTCCCTTGGGGATGGAGTAACATATATCCCCTCCCCTTTTAAAGCACGGCTTCTTAAACTGGAAACTATGACTCTGATTATAATACAGGCAGCGTGTCTCTTGACAAAGATTTCCACCCAGCGTGCCCATATGACGAATTTCACCGGAGCCCACCAAGCCTACGGCTTCCGAGAGCAATGGGGCGTTTTCACGGACAAGGCTTGATCCTTCCACCGCACGCAGAGTCATTAACGGACTCAGGACCAGATCGCCGTCACTGCCTATTTTCGGAGAGCTTACCGGAGACCTTTTCATACTGATGAGCACTTCAGGCATGGCCAGCCCGTACTTCATGCGCGGGAGGAGCTCAGTTCCACCGGCCATGAGGCATGCCCCTGTGTCATATCGAGACAAGAGTTGCGCCGTTTCCTCAAGTGAGTCTGATTTTTTGTAGGTAAACCTTGGAAGGTGCATCTCCACACTCCTTAATTTAAATCTGAATTATGCGACAACGGCCTCCAAAAGGTGGTTCCGCAAGCATGAAAGCCGTTTTCAATAGTTTTGCCTTGATTTCGAGTTGCTAAATGGATTGGAGTTGCCAAAAAAATCGCCTTTCCAGCCCAAAGCCCAGCAAAAACTCCATTTACACCTGAGACTTGAAAATACTTCTCCCGTCCGATATTTGCAAGAAATTTCACGGCATGCCACCGCAGTACTGCCAGCCAAGCACAGTCCGGTAATGGCGCCCCAATGGAAAAGCTGACGCCACATGCACATACCAATACCCGGCGTGATATACGATCCGAGCGCCTGCCTTCACCAATCTCGTAATGATCCATTCTATGGACCGGCGCGTATCTTCGCCCCACAAATAGAATCGGCGTATCAGGTGGGGCAGGTTGTACGCGAGAAAGCCCATCTTCAGCCGGGCTTCGTTCGCCGCGAACCGGTGGCAACTCGTTTTGTCCCATCGCAGCGTGTTCATGCCTTCCTTGAACCGGCTCTCAACATCACCGCGACCATTGTACCCCTCGACCACCTTGCCCACCGGAAGCCTGGAGCTGGTTACAATGAAATAGTACCGGGAAAAAGTTCTCCGAAATGCCCGTTGTAAGCCATAATGATTTCAAGTTCCATGACCTTAGACATACTTTTGCCGGCCCTTTAATTATGAGAGGTAGTTCATTGAAAGATCTTCAGGAAATCCTGGAGCATAAGACCATGACCATGACCCTCCGGAATTCCCATCTTAGTCAGGAACACAAGAAAAAAGCGGTCAATCTCATGAATGGATTAACCGCCCTTCCAAATACCTGTGACAAAAACTATCATAAAACTGTCACATTTTCTAATTCCTCTGTTTAGGCCAACAGCTAAGACTTGATTTTACTGGTCGGGACGACTGGATTTGAACCAGCGGCCCCCTGAACCCCATTCAGGTGCGCTACCAGGCTGCGCCACGTCCCGATTTTGAACCCTGATTCTATAACAGTCACATATTTTGTCAAGATGAAAATCAACCCCTGATCCACCATAAAGGCATCATCTGCCATTCGACAGGACTTGTCGGCGAGCTCAAGTCGTGCCGCTCACGGCCCTGAGCAGAGCCGAAGGGCGGCGTTGCCTTCGATCGCTCCTCCCTGCGGCGTATTGCTCATACGCCTCAGTCGTCGCTCCTCGGGGCCTTGCATCTAACACCTTGCTGGTGCCCAGGGACAGACCAAAATCCTTTGTCCGCATTGATGATGTGGAAATTAGATGGTGGATTTGGGCAACTGAATATCAGTACTCGTCTTCATGCACAAGAGATGATGCATCTGTGCATAATTTCTTGTGCATTTTCTGGTTATTTTGTCTCGATTATCAATCTGTCCTTAGATTGGCCATATTCGTCCTTCCTGTTCAGATCACATGAAACATGCTGCAGATAAGGCTTTCGGCCTATTAGCATTTATATTAGTTTAAGAAGTATCTTAAAAGCGGTTTTTGGCACGATTATTGTTATTATTTAAATGACATTATAGCCATCTTAACGCAGGACCATTCCCTTTTACAGACCGTTTTCCACATATGAGAGGTACGATCCATGAGCCGTATCGATTGTGTCTACTGTCATTAATTTGTGACAAATAGGAACATCTGAAATTATTCCCCTTTCATCGTACTCCTTGAGTGCTTTTACAACTGCTCTCAAATCAAAGATGCCTTGATATGAATAGTTCCAATTGATTTTGCTCCTCCTCTGCATTCCTTCCAACTTATAATACTCTGATTTATTATTATCCATAGGCATAATTTCAATGAACGATCCTTTCGGAATAATATTATTTATCAGCTTCTTTCTTTCGGTCATTGGCATTTCTCTTAACTTCTTAACAATTGTCATTTCCAAACCCTCTATTTCGCTCTTGCACTCTTCTAATGCCTCATTATTATTTTGGATATTCTGAAGCTTAGCTTTCTCTATCTCTATCCTATTTTTTTCTTTTTCCAGTGTCAAAACTGCCATCTTAATCCTGTCCATTTCTGTCTTTATTTTGTCTTCTGGAAAATTCATATGGATGACATTGGATAAAAGCCTCTCCATTGCATGATCCTGTTTATTGATGTCTCGATTGATCTTTTCAATTTTTTTATCCAAGGTTATTATATGTGTCTTTTTTGAAGAAGAAACCGCTCCCCATTCGGCAAGAGTTTTCTCTGGATCAATTATTAATTTGAAGATAAGTCTCTCCCAAATAACATGATCCAAAACCTTTGCATTTACGATTGGAGCAGTACATTTTTTCTCTTCTGGACCACGATGCTTTTTAACCACTGCTCTTCCCCAACAAACATAGTAATTAATATAATTATAACTTGCAGAGCACCTCGACATCCGACATCCATAATTCTTTCCACATACACCGCACCTGATTTTACCTCTTAAGAGAAACGGATCATTTTCACGATTTCGGATAGGATTCCCGTTTCGATTTTCATTAATACAATCTCTTAACTTTGCAAATTGCACTTTTGTGAATACTTGCGGAACGTCAAC